>NZ_JACSJW010000010.1:0-18151 GCF_018617295.1 Exiguobacterium sp. S3 | reverse complement strand
ACGAAGCTTGCGCTTCATTCAAAAATTGTAAAACTTATTTTTGCCTCATCGTTCAGTTTTCAAAGTTCGTCTGCCGCTCTTGGCGACTTAAATATCTTACCAAGTGGAGAACAAAAGGTCAACCACTTTTTAAAAATATTTTTTGTTTTCTTCGTCGCTTATCTCGGCGACGTCTATTAATATATCAGTAAAATAATAACCACGCAACCCTTTTTGTTAAAAAGATTAGAGAAATATATAAAAACTTCATTTGTTCAACCAAAACGATTTTTTTCTTTCATTATATAGGACTAAAAATAAAGAAGGCGCGCCATCGGCGTCGCCTTAAGAACGAAGAGACGATAACGAAACATTTCGCTTCTTTGCTTCTTTCAAATAGAAGAAGTAGAGAGCTTCCGCTTGCTTCACTTGAGCAGCTAGCTCTCCCGTGTCCTCTATGCTGACTTCAAGAATCCGACGTTTCGATTCAAACTTAACCTTAGCTTCTAGCAACTCAGTCAGTAGTCGTTGATCATAATCATCTCTTAACGACTTACGAAACCATTTCATAGCTCTCTTCTACCTTCCATCGCCCGAGATAATGTCACTTCATCCGCATACTCCAAATCTCCACCGACTGGTAAACCATGGGCAAGACGCGTCACGCGAATTCCCGTCGGTTTGAGTAGTCTCGATAAATACATCGAAGTCGCTTCCCCTTCAATGTTCGGGTTGGTCGCTAAAATCACTTCTTGAATCGACTCGTTCTCTTGTAAACGTGTCAGCAAACTTGAAACATTAATATCCTCTGGACCAATCCCTTCCATTGGACTAATGGCTCCATGAAGAACATGATACTTCCCTCTGTATTCCCGCATCTTCTCCATAGCAATCACGTCTCTTGAGTCTTGAACCACACAAACCACCGTTTCATCCCGATGTGAGTCTTTGCAGATTGCACACGGATCAATATCTGTGATGTGGCCACACACGGTACAATACTTTATGTCACGCTTCGCACTCACGAGAGATTTCGCGAACGTCAACACATCGTCTTCTTCCATATCTAATACATGGAATGCTAAACGTACCGCAGTTTTCGGTCCAATCCCAGGTAACTTCGTAAAACTCTCAATCAATCGTCCAATGGCTTCAGGGTATTGCAACTCGCATCGATCCTTTCTTCACTTAAAAGCCTGGGAGGTTCATCCCTTGTGTGAAACGTCCCATCTTATCATTCACAAGCTGATCCGCTTGTTTCATTGCATCATTGATTGCTGCTAAGACGAGATCTTGTAACATATCCACATCGTCCGGATCGACAACGTCTTCAGCAATAATGACGTCTAAAACTTCTTTATGACCGCTGACGACAACTTTCACCATGCCGCCTCCCGCTGTTCCTTCAACCGATAACTCTTTTAATTCCTCTTGAGCTTTCGCCATATCTTTTTGCATCTTTTGCATCTGTTTCATCATGTTGTTCATGTTTCCCATTCCACGCATTCAGAGCGCCTCCCTTATGTTTCTTCGATTTCAACGACATCGCCAAAACGTTCCATCGCCTGCGCAACTAGCGGATCCTCGGTTTCCGGCTCTTCGACTTGTTCCGTTCGTTCTGCTTGTTTTTGAAGGATGAACTCATTTTTTAGTTCATTCCAATCCGTCTCAAGCACCGCCATGATTTCGCGACGAATCCCCGTCACTTCGAATAACGCCTGTTCAATCACATCGCGCGTACGACCATTTGAACTCACTTGTTCATAGTGCCATGTCATTCCATCTTTAAATTGTACCAGTAAGGTGTCACTTGCACAAAGGACAGCTTCACTTTCATAGAAGAGAGCGAAAATCGGACCATCTTGTATCCGAATATTCGTCATGATATCTCCCCAGCTGTCGCGAATCGCATTCAAATGCTGCCGTTCGGCCCGTTGCAAGAGTTGGCGAATCCGTTCTTTAGGCACCCGGATTTGTGTCCGTTTCGGAGCAGGCTTCGGCTTTTCTGCTTCTCCACCTGTCACGACAACACCATTCTTCTTCACTTCATTTAATTCACGGCTCAGTTCACGCACTTGATCTTGTAGTTGTGTCATTTGCTCACTAATTGTACGGCCTTGTTCCGCGATCCGGATGAATGTTAACTCCACCAACACTTTCGGATGGTTAGATAACCTCATCTGCTGTTGGCAATCATTGAGCTCTTCAATCACTTGGAACAATTCATCCGTTGAAGTCGCTTCGACGAACTGACGAAACTCGTCAGTCGGACGAGCACGTTCCAATAAGTCAGCTGCTTGTGGAGATGCTTTCAAGAGTAACGCATCCCGATGAACGAACACTAAATCTTCGATGAAACGTTTCAAGTCCTTCCCTTCACGTAACATCAATTCAAGCGTACTCAAAATGGCATTTAACTCTTTTCGCTGGAGACCATACGCCATGTCGAGCAACGTTTCATCCGTCACGGCACCCGTGACTTCTAACACCGCTTCTTCCGTCAACCGCCCATCACTGAATGCGAGCGCCTGATCAAGTAAGCTAAGGGCATCTCGCATCCCGCCATCGGCAGCACGTGCGATGAGTTTCAACGCTTCCGGATCGTAGTCATGGTCTTGGTCGTTCAAAATATAGGCCATCCGCGTTTGCAATTGACTCACTTCATGTCGTTTGACATCGAATCGCTGACAGCGGGAAATGATCGTGGCCGGAATTTTATGTGGTTCTGTTGTAGCCAAGATGAATATCGCATGTGCCGGTGGTTCCTCAAGCGTCTTTAACAACGCGTTGAATGCACCGGTCGATAACATATGCACTTCATCAATGATGTATACTTTGTAACGCCCTTGGGACGGCGGATATTTGACTTTGTCTCGAATCTCCCGAATTTCGTCAACTCCGTTGTTCGATGCGGCATCAATTTCAAACACGTCGGGACTTGTCCCTTCCGTGATGGCGATACACGTCGGACAGGTGTTACATGGTTCACGTGTCGGCGCACTTTCACAGTTGATTGCCTTGGCGATGATTTTCGCCAAACTCGTCTTCCCCGTTCCACGTGGGCCGGAAAATAGGTACGCATGTGACATCCGCTCCTCTAACAGAGCATTTTGAATCGTACGTGTGATATGGACTTGACCGACGACCTCTTGAAACGATTGAGGTCTATATACACGATATAACGCTTGATACGCCATGAGTTCGCCTCCTTCCCTACTGTTCTTCTCTATCTCATCATACAAAAAAATCTACAGCCCGGGGGCCATAGATTGAAGTTATAAAATAAATCTGCCGCGCACCGATTTCTGAAAGCACGTCAACATGCGTTACTCATGCAGTTTGCTCAGCCCAAGCACCCCTGCGGCACACGGTACGTCACCACTTAAGGCTGCTTCCTTCCGGACCTGACCTGGTTCATGGGTGACCGTTGCGCAGGACTCAGACGTCAACGCCACTTACATAAGGCAGACCACACCAGCGCACTCCCTCGAATCGGGATTCAGTCTCGCTACAGCGGATTGCGAGTGACAGGGCACCGCTACCTCCCCACCTAGCACGGCAAATGGGTAAATGAAATTAGGCACTATCTCGAGTGCTATTACATTATACTGTTTAATCGGTTGGGTTGCAACCTCTCTGATTGAGTCGGTCTTGTTTCTTCCTTTCCCGAAGCGCTCGGAAGAAATCTGTCAGGAGCTGTCCACATTCTTCTGCTAAAACATTTTCTGTCACTTCAGCTTGGTGATTGAATCGCTCATCCTGCACCAAGTTCATCAATGTCCCGCAACATCCACCTTTCGGGTCGTGGGCACCGAAAATGACACGTTTCACGCGAGATAACACGATTGCGCCCGCACACATCGGACACGGTTCAAGGGTAACGTATAGTTCGCAGTCTTCTAATCGCCAATTCCCTAACATTTCATTAGCCGTTTCAATCGCAATCATTTCGGCGTGTGCTGCCGCCAGACGATCTGTCTCACGACGATTGTGCCCAGTTGCAATCACCTGGTCTCCCTTTACGATTACACAACCAATCGGCACCTCGCCAATGGCTTCTGCTTTCTTCGCTTCTTCGATGGCCAACTGCATAAATCGCTCATCACGTTCCATCGATTCACCTCATTTCTTATTTAAAACTATGAAAAAAAATGAAAATCAAATCCCTCGCCATATCGCTCGTATTGTGTGCTAGAATGGAACTTGCACTTTGGATAATGGAGGATGACATCATATGTTTATAACGGTAGAAGGACCGATTGGTGTCGGGAAAACATCACTGGCCCATATCATCAGTCAGCATTTCTCGATGCAGATGCTGAATGAAATTGTAGAAGAGAACCCATTTCTCGGCAAGTTTTATGAAGATATCGAAGAATGGAGTTTCCAAACGGAAATGTTCTTCTTGTGCAATCGATTCAAGCAGTTGGATGATATTCACAAACACCACTTGAGTCAGCAACAATCCGTCGTTTCGGACTATCATATTTTCAAAAACTTGATTTTTGCTCACCGTTCGCTGAAACCGGCACATTTGAACAAGTACGAGCAGATTTATAAGATTTTGACACATGATATGCCGAAACCTGATGTCGTCATTTACTTACATGCCAGCATTGAGACATTAATGAAACGAGTCGCCTTGCGTGGACGTGAAGTGGAAGAAAATATGTCTCGTGATTACCTCGAACAACTTGCTCACGACTATGAGACGTTTGTTGAATCGTATCGCGCGGCCCATCCAGAAGTGAAGATTCTCTCGTTCAGTGGGGATGAACTCGACTTTGTACACAATCCGGACGACTTGACTCATGTCCTAAAAACGATTGAGCGTGAATTAGAATTAACTAAAGGAGCCCAAATAAAATGAAGCTGATTGATAAATATAACATCCCGAACGATACAATCATTACAATCGGGGGAATGGTCGGGATCGGGAAATCAACGATCACCAATTCGTTAGCCGATGCATTGAATTTCCGAACGTCTCTCGAAAAAGTAGATACCAACCCTTACCTCGATAAATTCTATCATGATTTCGAACGTTGGAGCTTCCATCTTCAAATTTACTTCTTGGCAGAACGTTTTAAAGAACAGAAGAAAATCTTCCAATACGGTGGCGGCTTCATCCAAGATCGTTCAATCTATGAAGATACAGGCATCTTCGCCAAGATGCACTATGAAAAAGGGACGATGTCACCAACAGACTACGAAACGTATTCTAGTTTGTTCGAGGCAATGGTGTTGACACCGTTCTTCCCGCACCCGGATCTATTAATCTATCTTGAAGGTTCGTTCGAACAAGTACTCGAACGCATTCAGATGCGCGGTCGCGAGATGGAACAGCAAACACCAATCGCTTATTGGGAAGAGATGTACACCCGCTACACAGAATGGATCAACAACTTCAACCTGTGCCCGGTATTGCGTCTCTCGATCGAAGAGTATGACCTCATCAACGACCCAGATTCAGTCGAACTCATTCTTGAGAAAATTGAAAAGCAACTCACGATTGCACGCGAAGCAAAAGTGAGATAATCAATAGAAGGATTGCGCCAACGAAAGCGTAATCCTTCTTTTTGTGCATAAAAAAATCCACAGCGCTTATGTCTGTGGATACAAAAAATGCATCTGCCTCTGCAGATGCCCGATTGAAAGCGGAGTTGGTGGGATTCGAACCCACGCGAGCCTTGCGACTCCTAACGGATTTCGAGTCCGTCCCCTTCAGCCGGACTTGGGTACAACTCCAGGCCTAAAAAAGTGTAAAAAAAAGAAAGTGGAGGAGGTGGTGGGATTCGAACCCACGCAGGCTATTACACCCCTGACGGTTTTCAAGACCGTTCCCTTAAACCACTTGGGTACACCTCCAAAAGATATAAAGTTGTGTGAGCCTCCAAAAAAGAAATGGAGGAGGTGGTGGGATTCGAACCCACGCAGGCTGTTACACCCCTGACGGTTTTCAAGACCGTTCCCTTAAACCACTTGGGTACACCTCCAAAGCTCATATGCAATTCGTGAGCAACAGTGTCGCTCGACATGATTTATAGTACCAACTGAAGAGACAGATGTCAAACCCTTTTGTGAAAAAACATTAAAAAAATTGAGCAGCCTCAAAATCGAGGCTGCTCAAGCGTTTAGTTCGGCATTTCAATCTTTTCTTTTCCACCCATGTAAGGACGAAGAACTTCTGGAATCACGACCGATCCATCCGCTTGTTGATAATTTTCAAGAATCGCTGCGACCGTTCGTCCGACCGCCAAACCTGAACCGTTCAACGTATGCACAAACTCAGGTTTCGCATTGGCGTCACGACGGAAACGAATTCCCGCACGACGCGCTTGGAAATCTTCAAAGTTTGAGCAAGACGAGATTTCACGATAGACCCCTTGTGCCGGCATCCATACTTCAATATCGTATTTTTTCGCGGCAGTGAATCCGAGATCTGCCGTACACATGCTGAGCACTTGATAAGGAAGGCCTAGACGTTTTAAGACTTCTTCAGCATGACCTGTCAACAGTTCCAATTGCTCATAAGACTCTTCCGGTTTTACGAAGCGGACGAGCTCGACTTTATTGAATTGGTGCTGACGGATCAACCCACGCGTGTCACGTCCCGCTGACCCAGCTTCAGAACGGAAGTTTGCACTATATGCAGTATACGCGATTGGAAGTTGTGTTTCCGGAAGAATTTCTTCACGGTGCATGTTCGTGACCGGTACTTCAGCAGTCGGAACGAGGAAGTAGTTCGTATCCGCTACTTTAAATGCATCCTCTTCAAATTTAGGAAGCTGACCCGTTCCTGTCATCGAATCTCGATTGACCATATAAGGAGGTAACACTTCAGCGTACCCATGCTCATCTGAATGAAGGTCCATCATAAAGTTGATGAGGGCACGTTCTAAGCGAGCGCCTAATCCTTTATAGAAGACGAAGCGGCTACCTGTTACTTTTCCAGCGCGCTCGACATCGACGATTTGAAGGTCTTCCATCACGTCCCAATGTTGCTTAGGCTCGAAATCAAACTCAGGCTTTGTCCCGATTTCGCGAATCGTCACGTTGTCGTCTTCCGTTTCGCCGATTGGTGTTGATTCGTGCGGGATATTTGGGATGCTGAGTAAAATCAAGTTGAGTTCTGCTTCAACTTCGCGTAACTCTTCGTCCAACAGTTTGATTTCATCGCCGAGGCGACGTGTCTCTAAAATCGGACCTTCGGCATCTTCTTTGTTCCGCTTCAATTCAGCGATTTGTTTTGTCGCTTCGTTGCGCTTCGCTTTCTTCACTTCGACTTCGTTGATCAAGTCACGACGTTTCTCCTCTAGTCGTGGGAAGCGGTCAAGTGCACTCAAGTCTTCCCCCCGGTGAGCTAACTTTTCTTTAATCCCTTCAAAATCCTGTCGCAAACGTTTAATGTCTAACATTGCTATTCCTCCTTTTTCATATAAAAAAGGTGGCACGTCCCTTTCCCGTAGGAAAGGGACGAACCACCTTGGATCCGCGTTGCCACCCTCGTTGCCCAAATGTTTGAGCCACTCGATGCACGTAACGTGTGCGAACGTGACTTGTTTCCAAGTCAATGCTCCGAGGCCGATTCGGTCACGTCATCTCACTAGTTTGCACCAACCACTAGCTCTCTGTCAGTAGACGTACGTAACGTACTTATTCTCATCATCGCATCTGTCATTGAATTAATCTTACTTTACAACATCTCAACTTGTTCGACAAGACTGATTTTTCCAAGTGCGAGGCGGATTTGATCGAGGAAATCCAAAAAAGCTCGCGTTATTCTCGTCAAGAACGAGGCGGTATCGACCGACTCCGCTGTAACAAGTGCCATCTTAGGAGGAGCCTCTCCCTCTAAATAGCGTACGTTCTCCGAAGAATCGATGGTGACCATGCCTGCCTGTGTGTCAGCCTTAATCGGAGCCTCTAAATCAAGCAGATCATATTCGGGCTCCGGTACGGGTTTTCCTTTTTCGACTAATACTTCAAAGTCGTTCGTCGTTCGGACCGCGACTTGCTCTTCCTCGCCTTGAGAGACCGTTGCCATCTTGGAGATTGTCTCCCCCATCCGCAAGATTGGGGTCATCACGAAATCCGCATAAGCATAATCATGTAGCGCTTTCGTTGCTGCATAACGTCCCTCGTCCGATGTTGCACCGAGGACGACCGACAAAACGGTACGCCCATCCCGTGTGGATACGCCGATGAAACAATATCCCGCCTCATTCGTCGTGCCTGTCTTGAAGCCGAGCATTCCCGGATAAGCGAGGTCACGATTAGCGAGCATGCGATTCGTCGCATCAAATCGAACACCGTCGACGTCCACGTATGCCCGCTTCGTCACGTCGAGCACTTCCGGATACGTCGTCAAATACACGATCGCGAGCTTCATCAAGTCCTTAGCAGACGTCAAGTTGTCTCCCGGTAGGCCAGCGGATTCAGAATCGAGTCCTGAGGCGTTCGCGAACGTCGTTTGCGTCATCCCTAATTCATCAGCCCGGCGATTCATCTCTTTGACGAATGCCTCTTCCGAACCGGATACGGCCTCCCCGAGCGTTACGGCCGCTTCATTCGCTGAACGAATCAACGCGGCATCGTATAATTCTTTGACGGTATATGGTTTATTTAACAGCGGGATTCGTGCCAACCCGGGCTTTCTCGTCAACGCCAAAGCAGCATCGCTCGGTGTGATTTCTTGTGTCCAACTGAGTTTCCCTGCCTGAATCGCCTCACGCGTCAAAAATGCAGTCATCAGCTTCGTGATTGAAGCCGGCTGAAGCATCGAATCTTCTTGTTTGGCAAATAGAACTTGTCCTGTCGTCACGTCTACAAGCATCGCGCTTGCTGCATCCACTTTCGGAGCGGCCGCAGAGGCAGCCGATGGCAACATGGTCTGTATGACGAATACGACAGTGAGCAATATGATGAAATAACGGGCCTTCACATCGTTTCCCCTTTCTGTACGCTTCTTTGTTCAGTGTAACAAAAAATAAGTTTGAAGGACCCCCTTTTTGCGAGGTCCCTCAAACTTATACATGTTGACTCTGATTCGCTTTGACCATCTCGATAAAATAGCGATGTAACGAGAGGTCATCCGTCAATTCGGGATGGAACGAGCAAGCCAGATACTGATTGTAACGGACCGCCACAATCGCTTCCTCCACTTCAGCGAGCACATCTACTTCCGGTTCGACACGTGCCACTTGTGGGGCACGAATAAAGACCGCTTCGACTGGCTCATCGAGTCCTTTCACTGGAAGGTCGACTTCAAAACTGTCGACCTGACGTCCGAACGCATTGCGTTTCACTGTCATCGGGATTTTCTTCAAGTGGGCGTCATACCCTTCGACTTCGTTCGCGAGAAGAATCATGCCGGCACATGTGCCGAACATTGGTAACGTTTCCGTCTCTCGAAGTGGTTCAAGTAATCCATAACGATCGAGTAGTCGACGCATTGCCGTGCTCTCTCCACCTGGTAACACGAGTCCGTCAATTGACTCCAAGTCTTCTACCGAGCGAACGACAACGGTTCGAGCACCGAGCGCTTCCAGCATGCGAACATGCTCACGAATCGCACCTTGCATTCCTAATACGCCAATCGTTACCATCTTACCAGCCTCGTGGTGCCATGAGTTCTTCTTCTTTGAGTGTGCGGACGTCGAGTCCTTTCATCGCCTCACCCAATCCTTTTGACAAGTGTGCGATTCGCTCATAGTCATCGTGATACGTTGTTGCTTCTACAATGGCACGTGCAAATTTTTCTGGGTTCTCCGCTTTGAAAATACCAGATCCGACAAAGACTCCATCTGCCCCGAGGTGCATCATCAAGGCAGCATCCGCTGGTGTCGCGATTCCACCTGCTGCGAAGTTTACGACCGGCAGACGGCCCGCTTCACGGATTTGCATCAATACTTCAAACGGTGCACCGAGGTCGCGCGCCTCTGTCATGACCTCATCTACGCTCATCGACAAGAGACGTTTCACTTGAGCTTGGACTGTACGCATATGACGAACCGCTTCGACGATGTTCCCTGTTCCCGGCTCCCCTTTTGTACGAATCATCGCTGCCCCTTCACCGATACGGCGGGCTGCTTCACCGAGGTCGCGTGCTCCACATACGAACGGCGCCGTATAGTCGCGCTTGTACAAGTGGAACTCTTCGTCGGCTGGTGTCAACACTTCACTCTCGTCAATGAAGTCGACCCCCATCGACTCGAGGACACGTGCTTCAGCGATATGCCCGATCCGGCATTTTGCCATAACCGGCACAGATACTGCCCCCATGACGTCTTCGATGATTGTCGGGTCAGCCATACGGGCAACGCCACCCATTTTACGGATATCTGATGGTACACGTTCGAGCGCCATGACAGCCACAGCACCGGCAGCTTCAGCGATTTTCGCCTGTTCAGCGTTGATGACGTCCATGATGACGCCGCCTTTTTGCATTTCAGCCATCCCACGTTTTACTTTATCTGTCCCTACTTGTCTCTTTTCCATTGAAATCCCTCCATTGATTCGTGTTCTACTTGCTAGTATAAGTTGAATTGACTATATTAAAAGTGCCAGTTTCTCATTATTTAAAGTGGTCAGTTTTAAATAAAGGACTCTATTTCATCTATCACGAACCTGTTGAAGTATAAAGGAGGAATACGTATGTTAAACCGCGATTCGTTTGATGGGGGTCATCGTGCCTCATTCGGGACACCCGGGATTGTCTCTTTCATCATTATTCTTGGGTTTATGCTCTACTTCTTTTTTGGTTCGTAAAGAAAGGAACGTCACACCATGGATATGCTTACCTTATCGCTTGATCAAGAATCGTCCATCCCGCTTTACGAGCAATTGTATAAACACATTCGGGATGCCATCCTCGACGATACGTTAAAGACAGGAACCAAATTACCTTCAAAGCGTAAGCTCTCTCAATTTTTAGATGTCTCGCAGACCACGGTCGAGTTCGCGTATGCCCAGTTACTCGCCGAAGGATACATCGAGTCCATTCCTCGAAAAGGATTTTATGTGTTACCTCAAGAGGAACTGTACGTCCGGCGCTCGAGTAGTACCATCACACCAGCCCCTCAGCGAAAGACATATGATTATGATGTTTCCCCGAGTCAAATCGACACGACTGCCTTCCCGTTTGAACGATGGAAGCGACACATCAAACATGTCGTCGATGACGTGAATCATGAATTACTTGCGTTAGGTTCTGTTCAAGGAGATCTAGAATTACGCCAAGAAATCGCCACATATCTTTATCACTCCCGTGGCGTACAGTGCTCACCAGAACAGATCATCGTCGGGTCCGGTACGGAACAGCTGTTGCCACAACTCTTGAATCTATTACCGGACTCGTCTATCTTCGGGATCGAAGACCCTGGTTATCCGCTCACGCGATTGTTGTTCGAACAACAAGGACGCACATCGATTCCTATTCCCGTAGACGATAGTGGTGTTTGTGTGAATGAGCTCGAGCGTCATGCAATCGATGCACTATATGTCACACCTGCTCATCAATTTCCGACAGGGACCGTCCTGTCTGTCAGTCGAAGGCAACGTTTGTTAAATTGGGCACTCGTCCATCAGACGTATATCATCGAAGACGATTACGACAGCGAGTTTCGCTATAGCGGCAAGCCGATTCCGTCACTGCAGAGCATGGACCCGAACGAACGGGTTATCTATATCAGTACGTTTTCAAAATCTCTCATGCCATCCTTACGCATCGGCTATATGGTCTTACCGACACCCTTGTTAAACCGTTACCGGGAACGACACCAGTATTTCACCTGTAGCGTTCCCCGGTTCGAACAACAGACGTTGGCCTTATTCATGTCGAGCGGTGACTTTGAGAAGCATTTGAACCGGATGCGAAAAATATACCGTCGTAAGTTAGAAAGTGTCCTCTCCGCCTTCCGACCATTCGAACCGACCGTCACCGTGACCGGAGCAAGTGCCGGATTGCACGTCGTGTTGACCATCGCGACCGAGCGAACAGAGCAAGAATTGAAGCGGTCCGCCGAATCCGCCGGAATCGCCATTAAATCCATGAACGACTATCGTATCGTGCATCCGGACTCCCACAAGCAATTTCTGTTCGGGTTTGCGCATTTGTCTGAGTCGACTTTACCTGACGTGATCGTTCAGTTGATGCTTGCGTGGGAAGTTTCAAAAGGAGGGAAGTCATGAATCGACGTATCCGGTGGCTCATCGGACTTTTACTCATTGGGAGCGGCATCCTCTTTTTGACGAGTCCGATTTGGAAAAATGCCATTGTTAGTTCGACGAGTGAATACGTGGTGGAACAGATGGAATTTCAAGAAGAGAGCGAATTTGATCCAAGTTATAATTTTAAAGCCGTCAGTCCGCTCTCTGTATCGGACGTCCTACAAGCGCGCAATCGGTTTCATAATTTGCCGACAATCGGCGTGATTTCAATTCCCGATGTCTCACTGAAACTTCCCATCATGAAAGGCTTGGACAATGAAAGTCTCGCGGTAGGCACCGGAACGATGCATCCTGAACAAGAGATGGGCAAAGGGAACTACGCGCTCGCCGGCCACTACCTACAACGAGCAACTGCCCTATTCGGACCGCTCCATGAAATCGAGGTCGGTGCCACGATCTACCTTCAAGATGAAACGCAAACGTACGAGTATGTAGTCACTTCGCTTGAAACCGTCTCTCCTGAACGCGTCGATGTATTAGATGTCACCTCAACCCCAACCATCACGTTAATCACGTGTACGTTCGATACGACAGAGCGCCTGATTGTAAAAGGGAAGCTTGTCGCCTCATCCTCTTGACCGCTTCTCCTTTCAGAATAGGAGAGGCGGTTTATTATTTTTTCAAAAACATATTGTTAGCGCTTTCAAGTTCCGATAAACTATTCTTGAAAACGTTTGCATAAAAGTGTGCAAATCCATTTGACAGGAAGAGGTGCCTCATGAAAAAAACAACCGCTCGTCAGGCTTCAACGCTGATCCTTTCCGGAGCATTACTCATTCAAGCCGGTGTCCCGATGAACGCATTGGCCGAACCGACCATGATGACGATGGATGGATTGAAAACAGACTGGAGCTCGATCCCAGCCCTTGCGACTTCCCCGGCTACGGGTTGGCAAGGATTTGATGTCGGTGATTTATACATACAAAACGATGCTCAACATCTTTATTTTTATGTAGATGCGAACAATGTCCCGAATTGGGGCGACAACGGACAATACATTAACATCGCCCTTCAAATTAACGATGAAGATTCTGGCGTCTCTGAAAATCCACTCGGATATCCATTCGACTTTACAGGCGTCGACAAGGCACCTCAATATCATGTTCTCGTTCGTGTCGATGGCGATCAAAAAGTCAAAGAGGCCGCCCTTTATAAGGCCGGACAGGATACCCCACTCTTACAATTGAACCAATTGAACGGTGCGGCTTTCGCAGTGGACCGGACGAAAGGATTCGAAGGAAAGATCCCATTATCCTTACTCGGGCTAAACAATGGAGACCAAGTTCGTGCCTTGACTGTATTGAGCGGCAATAATGCAGGAGAGCATGGTGCGTTCGATACGATTCCAAGTAACGCGGCCAACCAACTGGCGAACAGCTGGAACGTCGCTGCTACTCCGTCGACGCAATCCGTATATAGTGCCCCGTTCACGTTAAATGGGGTGGAGACGATTGATCAGCTTGAGGTCGTTTCGGTGACCCCGGCTTCATCCTCGATCGACGTGGATGTGTCTACCCCAATCACATGGACGTTCAACGAACCTGTCCGTCTCGATACTGAAGCAGTCACGCTTCAACAAGGAGAGACAAAAATCCCGGTCGACGTGACAACGAACGGTTCGACCGTGACACTTCAGCCGAAAGAGGCACTCGCACTCGACACGTCATATACGGCGACCATCCCAGCGGATGCGGTGACAGGGACGATTTCCAACACGTCACTCCCTGCCTTGACGACTTCGTTCAAAACGGCAACCAAGCTCGCCGATCCATGGGAAACGACTCGTTATATCGAGATGAAGTATGTCCGCGCGGATGGAGATTATACGGATTGGAACTTGTGGACGTGGAGCACCGGTAAAAAAGACGGCCAAGTTGACCCGTATCGCATCACGGAGGACGGGGCCATCTTCCGAATCCCCGTTGGCCAAGACGCCACCAAAGTCGGATTTGTGATCCGAAAAGGAACGGATTGGGCTGTGAAGGACGCATACGGAGAAGACAGATACGTCACGCTCGGAGAAGACCGTGTCACGAAGGTCCTCGTCGAAAGCGGCAAAGGTGTGTTCCATCAAGTTCCGACAGTCAACGGACCAGTGTACGGTACAGACGGGATCAGTTTCTTCTACCGCGATGTAGCACTCTATGAATCCGGAAAAATGAATGAAATCGAACAGGTCGCACTCAAAATCAATGATGAAACTTATCCAATGACGTATGAGCCTGAAAACGAATGGTTCCGCCACACAGTGCGTTTGCCTGAAGGCGTTCATGATTACACGTACCTCGTCACAAAAGACGGGGTGACGACTGAAGTGAAGGATCCGTACTTTGAGGCTTCTCAAATCGAGTATCGCCAACCGACCGTCAAACTCACTTCTTCAGTCAGTCCAAAAGCGATTAA
This sequence comes from Exiguobacterium sp. S3, assembly GCF_018617295.1. GTDB lineage: Bacteria > Bacillota > Bacilli > Exiguobacteriales > Exiguobacteriaceae > Exiguobacterium > Exiguobacterium profundum. The sequence goes on along the minus strand of NZ_JACSJW010000010.1, from coordinate 3,538 downwards.
CTCCAGAGAAAATGCCGTCCTACGGGTAAAACCAACCTTACCGAAGGGATTGACGCTTCGTGAACTCTATATCGATGCACAACCTCTCGGAGGACCCGCTAAGTTGCACATCGACCGTGCATTGAATGCTCAAACCATTGCGGTGAAAGATACGATCAAACCAGGAAACAAGACGCTCTCTGTCACAGCCGTCGACCAGTATGGAAATGTCCATCGTTCGAAGACCACCATCCGTGTCGTTCCGAAATCGATGAAAGAGAAACAAGCATTTGATTGGGATGAGGCACGAATCTACTTCATGCTAACCGACCGCTTCTATAACGGGGACGTGTCCAATGATAATCCGAACCGTGAGTACTATGATAAAGACCATCTGGAATCGTACCATGGTGGAGACTTTGCGGGTGTCACAAAAAAACTCGATTATTTAGATGACTTAGGCATCAATACAATCTGGATTACACCGATTGTGGATAACATCGATTGGGATTTGCGTTACGGGAAAGATGGGTCTCAATATGGCTATCACGGATATTGGGCGAAAAACTTTGAAAAACTTGATGAACACCTTGGAGATATGGCCGCATTCCATAAATTGATTGACGAGGCGCATAAGCGTGGCATCAAAATTATGGTCGATGTCGTCTTGAACCATCCAGGCTACGGCATGGAACCAGGTGCAAGTTCAGCCGTCACGAATTTCCCGACGGATGCAGAACGACAAGTATTCGATGGCATGATTCGCGAGAATCCGGTCGATGGGGACGACCTCAGAATGTCCTTATCTGGTCTTCCTGATTTCAAGACCGAGGAAGCGGCCGTGCGGGAGCAATTGGTCAAATGGCAGACGGATTGGATCAAACGTTCGAAAACGAAAAAAGGAAATACGATCGACTATTTCCGTGTCGATACGGTCAAACATGTAGATTCAACGACGTGGAAATCATTCAAAAATGAGCTGACAACAATCAAGCCAGATTTCAAACTCATCGGCGAACACTATGGAGCCAGCATCAACAATACAGGCGGTTATCTGCGGAGTGGACAAATGGATTCCTTGCTCGACTTCGATTTTAAATACCAGGCCGAGCGATTCGTAAACGGCAACATTGAAGATGTAGAAAAATCGCTCCAATATCGGAATAACCAATTATCGAATGAAGCAACGCTTGGACAATTCTTAAGTAGCCACGACGAAGATGGATTCCTCGTCTCGCGCGCAGATGGAGACACAGGTAAGCAAATGGTCGCTGCCGCCCTTCAGATTACGGCCAAAGGTCAACCGGTCATCTATTACGGAGAAGAAGTCGGGCAATCTGGGAAACATGCAGGGGATATGGATAAAGGTGAGTTCAATGAGAACCGCTATGACTTTGACTGGTCACGTGTCAAAGGAGAAGGGAAAGCGATGCATACGCATTACCAAAAACTATTGAATATCCGTGCAGACTATTCTCACGTATTCAGTAAAGGAACACGATCATCCGTCTCTGTGAATGCCAATTCTGGTTACTCGATTTTTGAGCGGGCCTACGGCAAACAGTCTGTTCTCGTCGGATTGAACACGAAAGAGAAAGCACAAACCGTTTCATTTAAGACGTCGTATAAGGCGAAGACTATTTTGATTGACCGCTATAGCGGCAAATCATACACTGTTCAAAAAGACGGGAAGGTGACCGTCTCACTTCCTGCTCAAGATCAGGGAGGTACCGTCATTTTAGTCGAGAAACGCAAATAAAGAACCGCCATCCTGAGTGAACAGGATGGCGGCTTTTTCATTAACGTGAATAGTTTGGTGCTTCTTTTGTAATGTTGACATCGTGTGGGTGGCTCTCTTGGAGTCCAGCACCTGTCATACGAATGAACTGTGTATCTTCACGAAGGGCACGAATGTCGGCAGCGCCGCAATACCCCATACCTGAACGAAGACCACCGATCAATTGATAGACCGTGTCAGCCAGTTCACCGCGATACGCGACGCGACCTTCGATACCTTCAGGAACGAATTTTTTGTCTGCTTCTTGGAAGTAACGATCTTGGCTTCCGCGTTTCATCGATGCTTCTGATCCCATACCACGGTATGTCTTGAATTGACGACCTTGATAGATTTCCATTTCACCTGGGCTCTCTTTCACACCCGCAAGCAAGCTTCCGAGCATGACTGCATTGGCTCCAGCGGCGATGGCTTTGACGATATCACCAGAGTACTTAATTCCACCGTCAGCGATGACTGAGACACCGTGCTCTTTCGCTTCCATCACGCAATCATAGACTGCTGTGATTTGCGGAACACCGACACCTGCGACGACACGTGTCGTACAGATCGAGCCTGGTCCAATCCCAACTTTAATGACGGATGCTCCTGCTTCAATCAATGCACGCGTCGCTTCTGCTGTTGCCACGTTCCCTGCGATGATTGGAAGGGATGGGAACATATCACGTAACTCACGAACCTTTTCAAGTACGCCAGCTGAGTGACCGTGTGCCGTATCGATAACCAATGCATCCACACCTGCTTCAACCAACACTTGAGCACGTGAAGCCGCGTCTTTCGTCACACCGACTGCAGCTGCGACAAGAAGACGACCTTGCTTATCTTTTGCTGCGTTCGGGAACTGTTCGACCTTTTCGATATCTTTCGTCGTAATGAGACCTTTTAATACACCGTTCTCATCGACAAGTGGAAGTTTCTCGATGCGATGTTGATGAAGGATACGCTCGGCTTCTTCAAGCGATGTACCCACTTTTGCTGTGATGAGGTTCTCTGTCGTCATGACATCTTTGATTACCGTCGAATAGTCTTTGATGAAGCGAAGATCACGATTCGTTAAAATACCAATCAATTGACGTTCATCTTCTGAGTTGACGATTGGGACGCCCGAAATACGATACTTACTCATCAAGTATTCTGCATCGTATACTTGACGGTCTGGAGTTAAATAGAACGGGTTTGTGATGACACCATTTTCTGAGCGCTTTACGCGATCGACGTGCTCAGCCTGCATTTCCATCGACATATTCTTGTGAATGACACCTAAACCACCTTGACGGGCCATAGCAATCGCCATTGGGGCTTCAGTAACGGTATCCATACCGGCACTGATGATCGGAATATTTAATTCGAGTCCTTCACAGAGCTTCGTGCTTAAATCAACGTCACGTGGTAAAACATTTGAAAACCGTGGTACGAGTAATACATCATCAAATGTTAAACCTTCTTTTGCAAACTTATTTTCCCACATAAAAATTGATGGCCCCTTTCTCGTTCTACCTACATCTTTGTTTCGAAATATTTCTGTAATGGTAACAGGTATAACGTAAAAGTGCAATTCAATTCCCGATGTTCAGAAAGTTCAGAATTGTGTTCATTAACTTAAATAACATTAAAATTGTTCGGAATTTCATCGTGTGAACGAGCAGAATATGAAGTTCGATTTCATTATGAACGTAAAAAAACGACCGAGCGTATGCTCGGTCGTCCTGCGTTGTTGCCTGGCAACGTCCTATCCTCACAGGGGGAGATCCCCCAACTACTTTC
>NZ_JACSJW010000009.1:0-43834 GCF_018617295.1 Exiguobacterium sp. S3 | reverse complement strand
CCGTTCCCATGCCGAACACGGAAGTTAAGCGTCTCAGCGCCGAAAGTAGTTGGGGGATCTCCCCCTGTGAGGATAGGACGTTGCCAGGCCAACGCAGAAGACGATCAAGCATATGCTTGATCGTCTTTTTTCATATTTTTTATAGTTTAGGAGGAATAACAGATGGCTCCTGCTCGGGAAAATCCGTTTACATTTTTAGAGGTTCTGGAACAGCATGTTCGTGAACACCGCGTCTCTTTCCACGTACCAGGTCATCATAATGGTACAGTGGTTGATGATCGCTTACCTGATGCATTCGCAAAAGTCATGCCTTACGATTTGACTGAGCTAGCACATTTAGACGATTTGCACGATGCCTCGGGAATCATTGAGCAAGCAGAATGTGCATTGGGTAAGTTGTATGAGAGTAAAAGTAAATGGCTTGTCAACGGATCGACTGTGGGAAATTGGAGTATGCTCGCGGCAACAGTGAAACGTGGTGAACGGGTATATGTTCAACGGAACTCACATAAATCGATTTGGAACGCGATCGAGTGGTTAGGATTAAAGCCAGTATTACTAACGCCTACCATTGAACGCGGCACAGGTATCCCGACGGTCGTAACATTAGATACGATTAAACAGGCCATTCAAGAATTTCCTGGAGGGAGAGCCGTCATGTTGACGTCTCCAACCTATTACGGGGATATGGCAGACATTCGAACGATTTCAGACTATTTGACACTATTAGACATTCCATTGCTTGTCGATGAAGCACATGGCGCTCATTTAATTCATCCACAGTTGCCACGTCGCTCTGCAATCTTCGAAGGAGCGAGCGCGGTCGTACAGTCCGCGCATAAAACATTGCCTGCCTTAACCATGGGGGCTTGGGTTCACTATAATGATAATATCGATGAAGCGCGTTTGAAGCATGCATTAGCCTCTTTCCAGACCTCGAGTCCGTCTTATCTCATCATGGCTTCATTGGATTATGCTCGTTCTTATCTAGAACGTTTAACGGATGAGGAATGGTCTGCTATCCAAAAAAGCCATGCACAATTTGTTCTTGAATTAAAACGAGCTGGTTTTGTTGTAAAAGTCGGAGATGACTTTACGAAGGTGACGATTCTGACTTATCCAAAGAATGGATTGATCTTTAGTCAGCATCTCGCCTCAATCGGCATAGACATCGAGTTGGCGGCAGTCGATCATGTGTTATTCTGCTTGCCATTAAGGGAAATAGAGAAACAGGAAATCGAGCATTGGATCAAATTAATAAAAAAAGCATCTACCCATGTGCCGATCATTGAAGACGATGAAACGATTTTCCCATTTCCACAAACCGAGCGCGTGTCTGAACTATATACGTCTGTAACAGCTCTTCCAATGCAGCGAGTTTTTTTCGACCAAGCAATTGGATTGATTTCAGCAGAGACGGTGATTCCATACCCACCAGGTATTCCATGGATTCTAAAAGGAGAGCGTATTACAGAAGAAAAAATCCGTGTGCTCCGGGAATGGATTTCTTTAGGGAGGAAGCTTCAAGCTAGTAAGCATGTTATGATAGAGCAAATTGACGTTATTGTAGAGGAGTTTTAAAACGTGAACGGAATGTTTATAACGGTTGAAGGACCTGATGGATCAGGAAAGTCCACACAGCTTCAATTATTAGTAGAAAACTTAAAGCAAAAAGGATATGACATTGTCGTGACCCGAGAACCCGGAGGAACAACGGTCGGGAATCAGATTCGCGAAGTATTATTATCGCCGGATCACCATGAGATGACCCCACGCGTGGAGATGATGCTCTATGCCGCGTCACGGGCACAGAACGTGGAACAAGTGATTCGTCCAGCGTTAGAGCGGGGCGCGATTGTCCTCTGCGACCGGTTCATCGATGCATCCATTGCTTATCAAGGATATGGATTGCAGTATGACCTTGATCAGATTCGCTCATTAAATGAATGGGCAACGAATGGTCTCACACCCGATCTAACCTTTTTATTTGATTTAAACCCGGAACGGGCAAGTGCACGTATGAAAGATCGGGGACAGCTTGATCGAATTGAGAGTCGTGATCAAGCATTCCATGAGCGTGTCTATGCAGGATTCCAAACGTTACTGAAACAGTATCCAGAACGAATCGTTCGGATTGATGCTGATCAATCGATTGAATGCATTCAAGATGAGGTACTTGATTATACAATTGAACGACTACAACAAGGAGGCGTACAAATATGATGAAAATGGTAATTGCAATCGTACATGATAAGGATAGCGCACGTTTGTCCGACGCACTCGTCGAGCAAGATTTCCGCGCGACAAAATTAGCCACGACGGGTGGATTTTTAAAAGAAGGTAATACAACGTTTATGATGGGGATTCCACAAGAGCGTCTTGATGATTTGATGGACGTGATTCAATCGAACTGCTCGAGCCGCGACCAAATGATCACGCCGATTTCACCGATGGGAGGACATGCGGATTCGTATATTCCTTACCCAGTCGAAGTACAAGTCGGAGGGGCGACGGTATTCGTCTTGCCGATCGAAGGATTCCATCAGTTTTAATGGGAGTTGGGCATATGCGTTTTCAAGAATTGAGCGAGTCGCAAACTGTCGTTTCTCGCATCATTCAAAATTCAATCGTTTCGAATAAAGTGGGGCATGCGTATATCTTCTCAGGAGATTATGAGCCTTATTTGATTGATACAGCCACATTGTTCGCCAAAGCCTTATTTTGTGAATCACCAGATGGTGCAGAGCCTTGTGGAGTGTGTCGAAACTGTCGGCGTATGGATTCTAAAAACATTGTCGACTACATCGAAGTGGAGCCGGACGGTGCGAGTATAAAAAAAGAACAGATTCAGCAATTGCTCAGTGATTTATCACTACGAGGTGCTGAAGGTGATCGCCAAGTGTACGTCATTCATCAAGCGCACAAGATGACGACTCAAGCGGCAAACAGTCTACTGAAATTCTTTGAAGAACCGGGAGTAGGAAAGCTTGCTATTTTAGTGACGACACAACCACAGTTGCTTCTTCCGACGATTCGTTCGCGCGCGCAACAACTTGCTTTTCGTCCAATCGACCGAGCCCAATTGGCGCAAACGATGTCAGAAGAACTGTCCTGTACGTATGATTTGGCATACCTTGCCTTGACCGTTTATCCGAAATGGGATGACGCGAAAGAAGCGCTTGAGCAGGAGTGGTTTGTACAGGCGTATGGGCTAGTGGTACAATTAATTGAAGTATTGACGAAACGACCTCAAGAGTTGCTCTTGTTCGCACAAGAAAAATGGTTAGGGCATTTCAAAGGACGGAATGAGTTGCGAGTCGGTCTTGAATTATTCGAACATTGGCTAGAGGAGGCACTTCATTTAAAAGTGCGAGATATGTATGCTCCGAAGCTATTTAAGAATGAGGCCGCCTTGTACAACGCATTTATCCAAAATCGATCTGTCACGAAGCTTACACATGCGATTGAAAGTGTACATGCGGCCATTTGGCGACTTGAGGCAAACGTCAATCCTCAATTAACGTTCGAACGACTTTCGTTCGATTTGCAGAAAGGATAGAAGCGCGTGCTTGAAGTAGTTGGAGTCCGTTTTAAAGAAGCGGGAAAAATCTATTACTTTTCACCAGGCGATGCAACGCTTAAACGTGGGGACCATGTCATCGTTGAAACGGTACGTGGCATTGAGTATGGGGAAATCGTCCAAGTCAACAAGCAGCTCGGCGAAGACGAAGTCGTCCTGCCGTTGAAGACAATCCTTCGTGTCGCGGACCAAAAGGATGCGGATATCGTACGCGATAATCGACTGGCAGCCGTTGATGCTCACGCCGTCTGTGAAGAAAAAATTCGAGAACATCAATTAGAAATGAAGCTAGTTGATGTTGAGTATACATTTGATCGCAATAAAGTGATCTTTTATTTTACTGCCGAGGGTCGCGTCGACTTTCGAGAATTGGTAAAAGACTTAGCTAGTGTGTTTCGGACACGAATCGAGCTCCGACAAATCGGTGTTCGTGATGAAGCGAAACTCCTTAGCGGGATTGGGCCATGTGGTCGGGTTCTTTGCTGCTCGTCATTTCTTGGGGAATTCGAACCGGTCTCGATCAAAATGGCCAAAGACCAGAATCTCTCGTTGAATCCGAATAAGATCTCTGGAGTATGTGGTCGTCTGATGTGCTGTTTGAAATATGAGAATGACACATATGAAGAACTGAAACGTGATTTACCAGACGTCGGCAAGCGAATCAAAATTCCAGAAGGTGATGGTCGGGTAATCGGTCTTAACATTTTGGACCAACTCATTCAAGTCGAGCTCCACGATCGGACGCGTGTCGTCACGTATACGATTGATGAACTCGTTGAAGTGGGTGCGATTAAACGAAAACCGTCAAAACAGTGATGGGGTGCTGAGCAGTGGAAAGAATGGACAAAAAAGAAGTAATGATGCGGGTGGATGCGATCGAGCAACAGATGCAGCTCCTCACCGAACATTTAGGCGTGTTAAAAGAGCAGCTCGCTTATTTGCTTGAAGAGAACCAGCATATGTATCTAGAGAATCATCACTTACGCGAAAAAGTCGAACAATTGGCAGAAGTTGATACGACAAATGGTGATTCACAAATCGCTTTGTCTGGGAAAGGGCAGAACAATTTGGCTGCGCTGTATCAAGAAGGATTCCACATTTGTAACCTCCATTACGGACAGGTACGAAAAGATGGGGACTGTCTCTTCTGTTTGTCGATGCTCAATAAACATTAATACGGGGCGATAGATAGGGGTTCCCTATCCGTCGCCTTTCTTTTATAGAAGGAGGAAACGATGGTAACGGTTAAGGATGGAGAACGCCTTGATGATTTGCTCGGACGTCCAGGTAAAATCATTCAAAGTGATGATGTGTTCTCATTTTCATTAGATGCGGTACTGCTTGCAGAGTTTGTATGGGTGCCTATCCAAAAAGGACAACTGGTCGATTTATGTGCTGGCACCGGGGCAATCCCGCTCTTTTTGTCATATCGTACAAAAGGAACGATAACAGGTGTGGAGATTCAATCGAAACTGGTCGACATGGCGAATCGAAGCATGGCGGTCAATCGTCTTGAAGAGCGAATTCGAGTGGTGGAGGGCGATGTGAAAACGGCAGCGACGCAGCTCGGGCATGCACGATATGACGTAGTCACTTGTAACCCGCCCTACTTTTTAGCGAACGAGACGTCACTCCGAAATCAAAATGAGCATCATACGATTGCGCGCCATGAAGTGCTGTGCACGCTGGAAGATTGCATCAGGACGGCCAGTCAACTCGTCAAACCGGGAGGGAAAGTGGCGTTCGTACATCGGCCAGAACGTTTACTTGATATCCTGACGTTGATGCGTGCGTATCGAATTGAACCAAAACGAATGCAACTCGTTTACCCGAAAGCGGGACGCGAGGCGAATACCTTATTAATCGAGGGATCGAAAGATGGAAAAGCAGGTCTTAAAATTTTACCGCCATTTGTTGTCTATGAAGAAGACGATACGTATACAGAAGCGATGCGAGCTATTCTCGATGCCTAAACATTATACGTACATCTTGGAATGCGGTGATGGAACGTACTACACGGGCTATACGACAGACGTGGAAAAGCGACTCCTTGCACATAATGCCGGGAAAGGTGCGAAATATACGAAAGCTCGTCTCCCTGTACGACTTCGGTACGTACAATCGTTTGAGACGAAGCGGGAGGCCATGCGATACGAATGGTCCATCAAGCAATTGACCCGAGCACAAAAAGAGAAGTTGATGGAGGGGACGACCAATGAATTCACAGAAGAGCTATCAAACTGAACAACCGACGTTGTATGTCGTGCCGACCCCAATTGGAAACTTGGAGGATATGACGTATCGCGCGGTACGAACCCTTCAGGAAGTAGACTTAATCGCAGCGGAAGACACACGACAAACGATGAAGCTTTGCCGACACTTTGACATTGCGACAAAATTGATTAGCTATCATGAACACAATAAAGAAGTGAGTGGTCCAAGACTGATTGACGATCTGTTGTCAGGGAAATCGATTGCCGTTGTCTCAGATGCAGGTATGCCTGGAATCTCAGACCCGGGAAGCGATCTCGTGCGATTAGCCATTGAGGAAAACATCCCGGTTGTCGTCTTACCCGGTGCGAATGCAGCACTCACGGCACTCGTCGCATCCGGTCTTGCAACTGAACGTTTTCTCTATTACGGTTTCTTGCCGCGTAAGAAGAAGGATCGGGTTGAGGTTCTCGAATCGATTCAATACGAACCTGGCACCGTCATTTTTTATGAGGCTCCTCATCGTTTGAAAGAGATGTTGACAGCGATTCGACAAGTGTTCGGGAATCGACAAATCGTATTAGGTCGTGAACTGACAAAAACGTTTGAAGAGTTTTTGAGAGGAACTGTGGATGAGGCGTTGACATGGTGTGAGGGTGAAGTGCGTGGTGAGTTTGTCGTCTTGGTGAGTGGAGCGACAGAGGCGGCACCTACGACAACATGGTGGGAAACACTATCTGCATACGAGCACGTGGTTCACTATATCAAAGAAGGGCTGAAACCAAACGCGGCAATCAAACAGACTGCGAAAGACCGCGGCGAGTCTCGGAATGATGTATACGATACGTATCATCAATTGCATAAAAAAGAGTAAGCAAGGAAATCCTTGCTTACTCTTCGCTGTAGTAATTTTCGAGCATGTTCTTCAACTCAACGAGAACACGTTGTGCACCTTCTGGTGACAAGATGAGTTTGCCGTCTGCCAATTTGAAGTTATCATCTGATACTTCACCTGTAACTTGGCAAGTCATGTTTGGCTTATATTTTTTCAAAACGATTTGATCGTTGTCGACGTAAATCTCGAGAGCATCTTTCTCTGCAATACCGAGTGTACGACGCAATTCGATTGGAATAACGACACGACCAAGCTCATCAACCTTACGTACAATACCTGTAGATTTCATTTTGTGTTTCCTCCTCCAATGATGTCGAAATCTCGTGGTGACATGAATCGTCAAAATTCGACAATGTGACTACAGCAAAAAGCATACTAAACTTTCCAATTGCAGTCAACTACTTACTATCTGGAAAAGTAAATTTTCGAAATTTGTCGAATCAAGAGCGATATATACCTAAATTTCCCCGTAAGTTTGAACTTGAAACAAAGAAAGGGTATTTTTGGAACATTTATGACGAAGAAAACGCAAAAAAATTCCAAACAATTAGGTTTGGAAATTCTTTTGTCGAACCGTGTATAATGGAAATTGCATATGTCGAAAGGATGGAGAATAAATCATGGCGAAGCCGACTTTTTATATTACAACCCCAATTTATTATCCGAGTGCAAAACTGCACATCGGTCACGCATATACCACGGTAGCAGGTGATGCGATTGCGCGCTACAAACGCTTAAAAGGTTTTGATGTCCGTTATTTGACAGGAACGGATGAGCACGGTCAAAAGATTCAAGAAAAAGCGAAAGAAGCAGGCGTGACGCCACAAGCTTTCGTGGATGAAGTCGTGGAAGAGATCAAGGTCTTATGGGACCGTCTTGAAATCTCGTACGATGACTACATCCGTACGACAGAGGACCGTCATAAGAAAGTGGTCGAGCATGTTTTCGAGACATTACTTAAAAATGGGGACATCTACCTCGGTGAGTACGAAGGATGGTATTCCGTACCGGATGAGACATACTACACTGAATCGCAGCTCGTCGATGGAAAAAGTCCTGACAGTGGACATCCGGTCGAACTCGTTCGTGAGGAGTGCTACTTCTTCCGCCTCAGTAAATACGCGGACCGCTTGATTGAATATTTTGAGTCACATCCTGATTTTATTTTGCCAGAATCTCGTAAAACCGAGATGATCAATAACTTCTTAAAGCCAGGTCTTCAAGATTTGGCTGTATCACGTACGACATTTGACTGGGGCGTACAAGTTCCATCGAACCCGAAGCACGTCGTGTACGTATGGGTCGATGCGCTCACAAACTATATCTCATCACTCGGATACGGCACAGACAACGATGAACTCTTCAACCGTTACTGGCCAGCAGACGTTCATTTGGTAGGGAAAGAAATCGTACGTTTCCATACGATCATTTGGCCAGCCCTCTTAATGGCGCTTGACCTTCCATTACCGAAGCAAGTATTTGCGCACGGATGGTTGCTCATGAAGGATGGGAAGATGTCGAAATCGAAAGGGAACGTCGTGGACCCGATTCCATTGATTGACCGTTACGGCCTCGACTCGGTCCGCTATTACCTTCTCCGTGAAGTTCCATTCGGAGCGGATGGCACGTTCACGCCGGAAGCGTTCGTTGACCGTTTGAACTTTGATTTAGCGAACGACCTCGGAAACTTATTGAATCGCACCATTGCGATGATTAAAAAGTACTTCGACGGAAACATTCCGGCATATAACGGAAATGTCACGGCATTTGATGCAGAATTGTTGAACGTGGTGAAAGAGACGACACGCAAAACAGAAGAAGCCATGGAGCACATGGAGTTTTCGGTCGCACTCACAAACATTTGGCAACTCGTCAGCCGTGCGAATAAATATATCGATGAGACACAACCATGGGTTCTCGTGAAAGAGGAGTCGAAGCGCGAGGAGCTGGCTTCTGTCATGACACATCTTGCGGGCGTACTTCGTCATGTTGCCATCATGATTCAACCATTCATGACGCGCGCTCCAAAAGAGATGTTCCGTCAGCTCGGACTCGAGGGAGAGGACATGTCATGGGAGGCGTTGGATACATTCGCAGACTTTAGTGACGCAGTTGTGACGGACGGGACACCGATTTTCCCACGTCGTGATGTGAAAGAAGAAGTCGATGCAATCCAAGAAATGATGCGTCAGGCGTCTAAAGCACGGATTGAAGAGACGGAGACGGCATCAGTAGAAGAAGCTGACGAAGACATTCGTCCTGAAATCACGATTGATGTCTTCGACCAAGTCGAATTCCGTGTCGGTCAAATCGTCGAAGCCGATAAGATTAAAAAAGCGAAGAAACTGTTGAAACTTCAAGTCGACCTTGGGAAAGAGACGCGTCAAATCGTGTCTGGTATCGCTGAATGGTATGCCCCTGAAGATTTGGTTGGCAAGAAAGTCATCGTTGTCGCAAACTTGAAACCAGTCAAGCTCCGTGGAGAACTCTCGCAAGGGATGATTCTAGCGGCAGATCGTGACGGGAAACTAGAGCTCGCGACGGTCTCAGACCAGATGCCGAACGGTGCCATCGTCAAATAATGGAATGGGGGAGACCGCGGTCTCCCTCTCTTTTTCTAAGGAGGAAACAAGATGTTAATTGATACACATACGCACATTAATGCGGAACAGTTCAGTGAAGACGTGGAGGAGACGATTGAGCGAGCGAGAGAAGCGGGCGTTTCTCCGCTACTCGTCGTCGGATTTGATACACCGACTATCGATCGAGCCATTGAACTGGCAGAAACGCATGAAGATATTTATGCCATTGTCGGATGGCATCCTGTCGATGCGATTGACTGTACGGATGCGGATTTAGCACGAATCGAAACACTCATGAGTCATCCGAAAGTCATGGCACTCGGTGAAATTGGTCTCGATTATCATTGGGACAAATCACCGAAAGACGTGCAACAGCACCTCTTCCGTCAACAGATCGCCATTGCCAAGCGAACGAATATGCCAATTGTCATTCATAACCGAGAAGCAACGGCAGATGTCCTTGATATTTTAGAAGAAGAGCATGCTGAAGAAGTCGGTGGTGTGTTCCATAGTTACAGCATGTCCGTCGAACTTTTGCCTCGGTGCATAGACTTGAACTTCTATATTTCGTTAGGAGGACCGGTCACGTTCAAAAATGCGAAAGTTCCGAAGGCGGTGGCGCAAGAAGTGCCACTGGATCGTCTGCTTGTCGAGACGGACTGTCCGTACTTGACGCCAACACCGTTCCGTGGAAAACGAAATGAACCAGCGTACGTCAAATATGTAGCCGAAGAAATCGCCACTCTTCGCGATATGCCTTACGATGAACTCGCTGCTGCTACGACAGTCAACGCGAAGAAGTTGTTCCGACTCCCATGATCAAGCGTGTATTAGCGAGTATCGGTATTATTGCGACGGCTTCTGTGGCGTACGTGATGTTACAACCTGAATCGATTCGAATCGTCGATGACGGTTTGGTGATCGAGCATGAGACACGAGCCGACTCGGTTCTCGAGGTGCTCGAAGAGTTAAATATCACACTAGATGAATCAGATTATGTCACACCGGCGCTCAGTGAAGATGTACCAGACGACCGTCTAATCCGGATTGAGCGTTCACACGAGGTCTCACTTCAGATTGGCTACGGTCAAACGGAGACGGTGCAGACGCGCGAGCGGACTGTAGAGGATGTCTTACTGCGATACGGAGTCACGGTACGAGACGGAGATACGGTGTATCCATCAGTCCGTACACCGGTGACGAATGGGATGACGATTCGATATCAACCGGTCGTGGCCGTGAATCTCATTGTCGGTCAAGAGGCGTTGACGATTTATACAATGGCTACGGATGTGGAGCAACTCTTAATGCAAGAGAACATCGATGTGACGGAAAGTGATACGGTCATGCCGGCCCCTTCCACGCCGATACGAGAAGGATTGACGATTACGGTCAATACGAATCGTGATGTCGTTCAATATGAGAGTGAGTTGATCCCGTTTGAAGTGGTGGAGGAAGAGGATGATACGCTCGAAGAAGGTGTGATGCAAATGGTGCAGGTCGGCGTTCCTGGACTTGAACGGACAAGGTATGCACTTACTGTGGAAAATGGTACAATTACAAATCGTACGAAAACAGATGTCGAGACATTGCGTAAAACGATGCCGCAGATTATCAAAGTGGGAACGAAGAAAGTCGCAGAACCGATAACCGAGCCTGAGTCAACGACCGCGGATGAATCGAGCCCATTCATTCCGGAAGCTGAAGTCGAGATTGCCGAACCGCCGAAAACAGATGACGTACTCGATTTTTCATCTGCGAAACAATTGCTTGTGGAAGCGACCGCTTATACGAACAACCCGGAAGACACGGTAACATACGACGGACGCGTGCTGACAAGAAGCGGATATGATGTAACCGACACGATTTTGTATGAAGGCATGCGCATCATTGCCGTCGACCCTGCCATCATTCCACTCGGGACCCGTGTATATGTCGAGGGGATCGGTATGGCGATTGCCTTGGATACAGGAAGTGCAATCAAAGGGCAAAAAATCGATATCATGATGGATGAAAAGGAAGAGGCCGTAACGTTTGGTCGTAAACCACTCACCATCTGGGTGATTCCAAAGCAGGAAGAAGAGAAAGAAGGATCAGACAATGCGTGAGAAAATACAAGAAATTATCGTCGTAGAAGGGCGTGACGACACGGCGCGACTTCAAGAAGTATTCGACGTCGATACGATTGAAACGAACGGGTCTGCCGTATCCGATCAGACGATTGAACGAATCCGTCGTGCTCAGGAGAAGCGCGGGGTCATCATTTTGACGGACCCAGATTATCCAGGAGATCGTATTCGGGCGATTGTCGAGGAACGCGTCAAAGGATGTAAGCACGCACACTTGCCTCGGGCCGAGGCGAAGGACAAGCGTGGGAAAATCGGTGTGGAACATGCGAGTCCGGAGTCACTTCGCCGTGTCTTAGGAGCAGTGTTTGAACCGCGTGTCGAAACGGACCAACCAATCGTCACACGGAAAATGGTATTGGAGGCGGATTTAATCGGTGGAGCAGCGGCCGCGACGCGTCGGAAGCGACTCGGGGTGTTGCTTCGAATCGGTGAGCCGAATGCCAAACAATTTGTAAAACGGGTCGAGGCGCTCGGCGTCACGATTGAAGAGTGGGAGCAGGCACTTGCTCAATTAGAGGAGGAACAGGGTTGAAAGACATTGCAACAATCCAACGAACGAAAGCGATTTTAGAGCGACATGGGTTTTCATTCAAAAAATCGCTCGGTCAAAACTTTTTAATCGATTTGAACATCTTGAGTAAAATTGTCGGAGCAGCAGAACTGAGTGAAGCGAGCGGTGTCCTTGAAATCGGTCCCGGAATCGGCTCATTGACCGAACAATCGGCCAAGCGTGCCAAAAAAGTCGTTGCGCTTGAAATCGACCAACGTCTTTTGCCGATTTTAGATGATACGATGTCGCCTTATCCGCATGTGAAAGTCATCCATGGAGATGCATTGGAACTGAACTTACGGGAAATCGTAGAGCAAGAATTTTTAAACGAAGGTATTGAAGATATTTCGGTTGTCGCCAACTTACCTTACTACGTCACGACACCAATCATCATGCGTTTGCTTGAGAGCGGCGTTAAGTTCCGCTCGCTCGTCATGATGATTCAAAAAGAAGTGGCAGAACGGATTGGAGCAAAACCAGGCACGAAAGCATACGGTTCGCTATCGATTGCGATTCAGTATTATGCGGAAGCAGAAGTCAGTTTCATCGTGCCGAAAAACGTGTTCATCCCAGCGCCGAACGTCGATTCGGCCGTCATTACACTACGGATGCGCAAAGAACCGGCCGTACAAGTGAAAGACGAAGCATTTTTCTTTGATGTGGCCCGAGCAAGCTTCGCTCAGCGCCGTAAAACCATCCTGAACAATTTGACAAACTATATCGGGAAAGAACATAAAGTCGAACTCGAACGTTCGCTTCACGAGGCTGGAATCGATCCGAAACGTCGTGGAGAGACGTTAAGCCTAGAAGAATTCGCACGTTTGTCTGACACAATTTTACCACTTAAAAATAGTTGACGACCTGAAAACGAGTCGTTATAATATTAATCTTTATTTTCATATTCAATTATGCTATACTTGTAACAGTGAGGTGAAGCGTATGCCAAAGACGTTACAAGAAATCAGACAAAAACTCGAATCGCATGTTGGTGAACGATTGACGTTGAAAGCAAACGGCGGTCGTAAGAAAGTTGTTACTCGGTTTGGAACGCTCGTTGAGACATATCCTGCGGTGTTCGTTGTGAAATTGGATGAAGACCTGCATAATGTGGAACGTGTCTCGTATAGCTACGCTGATGTCCTAACGGATACAGTTAAAATTGAATTCGGCAATTGATTTATAAATGAGGGGCGGATGCATTGGCAGCTGCTTCTTTTTTTGTGCGCCCGTTTACGGTACAATGGCGAACAGGAGACAAATGGGAAGGGTGAACGTGATGCGCACGATCAGTGTGAAAGCGCCGGCAAAAATTAATTTGACACTTGATGTCCTTGGAAAGCGTCCGGACGGCTATCATGAAGTAGAAATGGTAATGACGACAGTCGACTTGGCAGATCGCTTGGAGTTGACAGTTTTAGAGTCGGATGAGATTCGGATTCAATCAGAACACGCCTATGTGCCGAATGATCATCGGAATTTGGCGTATCGAGCAGCAGAATTGTTGCGCGAACGTTTTAACATTCAGCAAGGGGTCGAGATTGTGCTCGATAAACAGATTCCCGTGGCAGCTGGCCTTGCAGGTGGCTCGAGTGATGCGGCGGCAACGCTCCGTGGGATGAACGAACTGTTTTCATTGAACTTGTCATTAGAGGAGCTAGCAGAGCTCGGTGCCGAGATTGGATCGGACGTCTCATTTTGTGTCATCGGCGGAACAGCTATCGCCCGTGGTCGTGGTGAACAGTTAGAAATGATTCCGGCCCCGCCACCGTGCTATGTCGTTCTCGGTAAACCGAAAATCGGGGTATCGACGGCAGATGTGTATCGGGCAGTGCGTATGGAAGAGGTGCATCACCCTGATACCGAGGCAATGGTGGAGGCGATTCGTCAAAAAGATTTCCATGGAATCTGTGAACACCTTGGTAACTCACTTGAGAGTGTGACACTTAAGCTTCACCCGGAAGTGAAACAAATCAAAGAAACGATGCGTCATTGCGGAGCGGAAGGTGTTCTCATGAGTGGAAGCGGACCGACCGTGTTTGCGCTGATCGAACATGAGCAAAAAGCGCATCGAATCTATAATGGATTGAAAGGATTTTGCCCAGAAGTGTTCGTCGTTCGGATTCTCGGCAAAAGACATTGAACAAAAACGAATGAAAGTGATATATTTTCAATAGAACATTCGTTTATTATTGAAGATGTGAAGGAGAATCCGTATGAAAATTCGTAGAAGTGGTCGTCTCGTCGATATGACCCGTTATTTACTTGATCATCCGCATCAGCTTGTCTCGTTGTCGATGTTTTCAAGTCGCTATAAAGCTGCAAAGTCGTCGATTAGCGAAGACCTTGTCATTGTCAGTGAAATGTTGTCCCATGATGGGATCGGAAAATTGGTCACTGTCCCTGGTGCAGCCGGTGGTGTCATGTTTATCCCAGGATGGAGTAAAGAAAAATCGCTGGAGATGATTGATACGCTCTGTGAGCAACTATCAAAACCGGAGCGTCTCTTACCAGGAGGCTATCTCTACCTCACAGATGTACTAGGTAATCCAAGCCAAGTGAAACCGATGGGGCAGGTTTTTGCGTCCGTCTTCGCTGACCGGAAAGTCGATGTCGTCATGACGATTGCGACGAAAGGGATTCCCCTTGCCTATGCGGTCGCTGAACAGTTGGGCGTTCCGTTTGTGATTGTGCGTTCAGATAGCCGTGTCACAGAAGGTTCGACGGTCAGCATCAACTATGTATCAGGTTCATCGAAAGCGATTCGTACGATGGCGCTTGCACGTCGCAGTCTGCCACGTGGTGCGAATGTGCTTTTGATTGATGATTTCATGAAGGCCGGCGGGACGATTCGTGGGATGATGAGCCTCTTGAATGAATTTGAAGCCAATCTTGCGGGTGTCGGTGTCTTGATGGAGGCCGAAGGGGCCGAGAAAAAGATGGTGAGTGAATACGTCAGCTTGATGAAATTGACGAATGTCGATCCTGATGAAGGGCTTGTCACCATTTCGCGGGGGAATGTGGAACAATTCTTAAAGTGATTGGCAAAATTTTGATTTCGTTTTATGATTAGAGGGTATAGAGTTATCAATATGGAGTCATGACGTTCGTTTGAAACCAACTGAACCTTACAGAAGACCACACCATGGCGTAGACAACGATGAAAAAGGGGATGCGAAACATGCAGATCACAGACGTAAAAATTCGCAAAGTCGCGACAGAAGGCAGAATGAAAGCCTTGGCCTCAATCACACTTGACCATGAATTCGTTGTACACGATCTTCGAATCATCGAAGGAAGTAGCGGTCTATTTGTCGCCATGCCGAGCAAACGGACACCAGAAGGGATTTTTCGGGATATTGCGCATCCGATTAACGGGGAGATGCGACAAAAGGTCGAAGCGGCTGTATTGGAAACCTATTCCAATATGGATGTGGAAATCCTTGACCCACAACATGTGTCATACGGTACACATGAATGACAGAAAACAGCGGTTAGGTTGCCTACCGCTGTTTTTTTGCGTTTCAATGGTTAAGGAACGGTACAACTATTGAAACGAAGGCATGGTTTCGATATAGTAGAAACGGTGTAAATAGGATTTAGTTGCAGAAAAGCCGAACTATACAGACCAATCACAGCTGTTGTGAGATAGGAGCGAATCAAGCATGGAGCGTTTTGCAGTCATTTTGGCAGCAGGAAAAGGGACGCGAATGAAGTCGAAGTTATATAAAGTACTTCATCCAGTTCTAGGGAAACCAATGGTCGAGCATGTTGTCGATCAGTTAGACCAAATCGGTGTCAGTCGTCAAATCGTAATCGTTGGCCATGGGGCGGAAGCGGTACAAGACACGCTCGGCACACGGGTAGAGTATGCGGTCCAGGAAGAACAGCTTGGAACAGGGCACGCTGTTCAGATGGCTGAAGCAGAGCTTGCGGGTAAATCAGGGGCGACGCTTGTCGTCTGTGGAGATACACCGTTACTCACGGCAGAGACGTTAGAAGCCCTTCTCGCGCATCACGAAGCGCAACAAGCAAAAGTCACGGTGTTGACTGCGATTGCTGACGATGCGACCGGATATGGTCGAGTCGTTCGTGGTGAAGATGGGAATGTGACGAAAGTCGTGGAACATAAAGATGCTTCAGAAGCAGAACTTGCCATCAATGAAATCAACACAGGGACGTACGTATTCGATAACGAATTGTTGTTCGATGCACTCAAACAAGTCGGGAACAACAATGCACAGGGCGAATATTACTTACCTGACGTCATTTCAATCGCAAAAGAAGCGGGCGAAGTGGTTGCGGCGCATACAGCACCGACGTTTGATGAGACGATCGGGGTCAATGACCGCGTCGCCTTGTCGCAAGCAGAAGCCATCATGCGCAAGCGGACAAATGAGCGTCTCATGCGTGAAGGGGTTACCTTCATGGACCCGGCTTCGACGTACATTTCACCAGACGTGGTCATCGGATCGGATACGGTCATTTATCCGGGAACGGTCATTCTTGGCAAGACGACGATTGGCTCAGAATGTGTCATCGGACCAAACTCGGACATCCGCAACAGTGTGATTGAAGACCATGCCGTCGTACGCCAGTCTGTCGTGACTGATAGCCGAATCGGTGAGGCGGCTCAAGTCGGACCGTTCGCTCACTTACGTCAACAAGCTGTCCTCTGTGCGAACACGCGCGTCGGCAACTTTGTAGAGATTAAAAAATCGACGTTCGGTGACGGTGCGAAAGCGTCACACTTGAGCTATATCGGGGATGCGTCAATCGGTGAGCGCGTCAACTTAGGCTGTGGCTCGATCACAGTGAACTATGACGGTAAGAACAAGTTCGAGACAGTCGTGGAAGACGATGCATTCGTTGGCTGTAACGTCAACTTGATTGCCCCTGTAAAAGTCGGGAAAGGCGCGATTGTCGCTGCTGGATCGACGATTACGAGTGATGTACCAGAAGAGGCGCTAGCGATTGCACGCGAACGCCAAACGAATAAAGAAGGCTACACAAAACGATAACTTGCTGCCAATCATTATGGAAAACAACGGAGGAGAATCCTAAACATGTCTACTGTATACGAACGAGAAATTCGTCTATTTAGCTTAAACTCGAACCGCCCGCTTGCTGAAGAAATCGCGAAAGAAATTGGTGTCCCGCTCAGCGATTGCCAAGTCAAACGTTTCAGCGACGGTGAACTCTATATCAACATCGAGGAAAGTGTTCGTGGAGATGATGTGTATGTCATCCAATCAACAAGCTCGCCTGTAAACGAAACGCTCATGGAATTGCTTGTCATGATCGATGCACTCAAACGTGCTTCTGTCCGTACGATCAACATCGTGATGCCGTATTATGGGTACGCACGTCAAGACCGTAAAGCACGCTCGCGTGAACCGATCACGGCGAAACTTGTCGCTGACCTTCTTACAGTAGCGGGTGCGACACGCGTCATCACGATGGATTTGCATGCAGCGCAAATTCAAGGATTCTTCAATATTCCGGTTGACCAATTACTTGGTGTACCGCTCATCTCGACTTACTTTGAAACAGAAGAGTTTCAAGCGAAAGATATCGTGGTCGTTTCTCCAGACCACGGTGGCGTGACACGTGCACGTAAATTGGCAGAACGTTTGAAAGCGCCGATTGCCATCATTGACAAGCGTCGTCCGAAAGCGAACGTCGCTGAAGTCATGAATATCGTCGGCAGTGTCGAAGGGAAAACGGCGATTTTGATTGACGACATCATCGATACAGCTGGAACGATCACACTTGCGGCAGATGCTATCGTCGAAGCGGGTGCGAAAGAAGTGTATGCGTCTTGTACACACCCAGTTCTTTCTGGACCAGCGATGGAGCGGATCGACAATTCATCAATCAAAGAGTTGGTCGTCTTAAATACCATCGATTTGACGGGTCGCCCTTGCTCGAGCAAGATCAAGCAAATGTCGGTCGCCCATTTGCTTGGGGAAGCGATTATGCGCGTACACGAGCATAAATCGGTCAGTACCCTATTCGATTAAAAAAACGAGGCCCGGAGGCATTCGCCTTTGGGCTTTTTTGTTCAGGAGGAAATGATATGAAATGCATCGTCGGTCTTGGGAATCCCGGGAAAAAGTTTGAGATGACGCGACACAATGTCGGGTTTTTAGCGATTGACCGTCTCGCCGAAAAGCATGGCATCTCGCTGAATGAAGCGAAGTTTAATGCCCTTATGGGAACGGGAAGAATCAATGGTGAACGCGTAGTACTCGTCAAACCACTCACGTATATGAACTTGTCGGGTGAAGCCGTTCGTCCCATTTTAGATTATTATAAGATTGAGATTGATGATTTATTAGTCATTTATGACGATTTGGATATGGTGCCCGGCAAGCTTCGTTTCCGTCCGAAAGGGAGCGCGGGTGGTCATAATGGGATCAAATCTCTCATTCAACACTTAGGAACGGCTGAATTCAAACGATTAAAGCTCGGAATCGGTCGTCCCCCGCACCCGATTAAAGTCGTCGACTGGGTGTTGATGAACTATCGCAAAGACGAGTTGCCGGAATTAAATGAAACACTCGACAACGCCGTAACCGCAGCCACTGATTTTGTGGACACAGATTGGCTGGCGCTGATGAATCGATACAACTAAAGGGTCATTGCACCCTTTTTTGTCGTATGAGTTGGAGGAAAACAAATGAATGCTTTAGAGAGATTTATGGTGGCGCTCCCTGAAACGAATGTGATTCGAGAGCGACTCCAAAAAGTGGACCGTCAATTGGTGACGGGATTGACGACAAGCGCGAAAGCCCTCGTCTTGGCGGGACTCGTGAAATCGTCATCGAGACGTCTCGTCGTCGTGACGCATAACATGTATCAAGCCCAAAAGATGTTCGATCAACTTGAATCACTCATCGGTCCGGACAAAACGCTCTTATATCCAATCGATGAGACGCTAGCAGGTGAACTGTCACTGACGTCTAGTCCGGAACTGCTAGCTGCCCGAATCGATGCCCGTACTCGTCTCCTCGACCAAACAGGAGGCGTTGTTGTCGTGCCGCTTGGTGGATTACGACGCTATGTACCGAGTCCGGAAGCGTGGCAAGATAGTCGCGTTATGTTGAAGCCGGGAAGTGACCTCGATTTAGCGGATTTTGCGAAACAATTGACGGGCATGGGCTACGAACGAACGGCAACGGTGACCACACCTGGTGAATTTTCCGTACGAGGGAGTATTCTAGACGTTTATCCTCTTACGGAAGCGCGCCCATATCGAATCGATTTGTTCGACACCGAGATTGACTCCATTTTCACGTTTGACGCGGAAACGCAACGCTCGCTTGGTGTAGTGGGGGAAGTGTGCATTACGCCTGCGACCGAGTTCATCGCAACGGAGAATCAGCTGAAGCAGGCGGGCGGTGCGCTTCGGAAACAGTACGACCGAACCGTCGATTTGATTGGAAATGAAGTCATCCGTCAAGCCCTTGAAGAAGGAGTCGTGACAGACATCGAGCGGCTTGAGCGTGGAGACCTCCCGGAGAAAGTTGGGAAGTATTCGCCATTGCTCTATACGTCCACGCTCCTTGACTACGTTGGGAAAGACGCCGTCCTCATTTTAGATGAGGTGGCACGAATCGATGACGCTGCCGACGTACAGGACCGCGAAGAGGCGGAATGGTTCTCTTCACTCATCGAAAAAGGAGAAGCCGTCAGTAATTACACGCTCGCCGTCCCGATGCATAAAGTCTTCCGCGACTTGAAGCAAGTGGCGTTCTCCTTGCTTCCGTCTCGTCGTTCGGGTATTCCGGAGAGCGATACGGTCCATTTGAGCTGTCGTCCGCTACCGGCGTTCCATGGTCAGATGCATCTATTGAAACAGGAAGTCGAGCGATGGCAGCAAGGTGATCAACGAATCGTCGTACTTGCGGGAGATAAGTCGCGTGCAGATAAGATTGAAGCGCTTCTTTCCGACTATGGAATCGCCTCGACTTTCACCAATGTCGATGGAGAGTTAGAACCGAGACGTGTCTCGGTCATCATCGGTCAAATCGAAGGTGGATTCGAACTGTCGACGAGCCGTCTCGTTGTCGTGTCGGAAGAAGAGTTATTCAAGCGTGTGACGAAACGAAAACGTCAGACGAAGAATTTGACGAATGCCGAACGAATCAAGAGTTACCAAGAGCTGAAGCCGAATGATTATGTCGTCCATGTACACCATGGAATCGGGAAGTACCTTGGCATTAAAACAATCGAGGTCGGTGGGATCCATCAGGATTACCTGCACCTCGTCTATGCAGGGGACGACGCCCTCTACGTGCCGGTCGACCAAATCGATCTCGTCCAAAAATATGTCGGGGCCGAAGGCAAAGAGCCGAAGATTTATAAACTCGGCGGCACCGAGTGGAAGAAAGTAAAATCGAAAGTTGCCAAATCGGTTGAAGATATTGCCGATGAGCTCATTAAATTGTACGCGGCACGAGAGGCCTCGGTCGGTTTCGCGTTCCCGCCGGACGATGAAGAGATGGGTCAGTTCGAATCCTCTTTCCCGTACGCCGAGACAGAAGATCAGGTGCGTTCGATCGCAGAAATCAAGGCGGATATGGAACGCTCCCGTCCGATGGATCGCCTTTTATGTGGAGATGTCGGATACGGGAAGACGGAAGTGGCGATTCGGGCTGCGTTCAAAGCCGTGCTCGCCGGCAAACAAGTGGCATTCCTTGTCCCGACGACCGTTCTCGCCCAACAGCATTATGAAACGATGCTCGAACGGTTCAGCGAATTCCCGATTAACGTATCGGTCATGAGTCGTTTCCGTTCGAAGAGCGAGATGACCGCGACGAAGAAAGGGTTGAAAGAAGGTACCATCGACATCGTCGTCGGGACACACCGCGTGTTGTCAAAAGACGTGACGTTCGCCAACCTAGGTCTCGTGATCATCGATGAAGAACAACGCTTCGGCGTCAAACATAAAGAGCGTCTGAAGCAGCTGAAGACGAACATCGATGTCCTGACGCTGACGGCGACTCCGATTCCACGGACATTGCATATGTCGATGATCGGAATCCGTGATTTGTCCGTATTAGAGACACCGCCAGAGAATCGTTATCCTGTCCAAACATACGTCATGGAATACGACGGCATCGTCTTGCGTGAAGCGCTCGAACGTGAACTCGCTCGCGGAGGACAGGCGTTCTTCCTCTATAACCGCGTCGAAGGAATCGAACGAAAAGCGGAAGAGATTCGGGCCTTATTGCCCGATGCACGAATTGCAACGGCACATGGACGCATGACGGAAAGTGAGCTCGAGAGTCAGTTGATCAGCTTCCTAGAGGGCGAGGCGGATATTTTAGTCTCGACGACAATCATCGAGACAGGAATCGACATTCCAAACGTCAATACCCTCATCGTCCACGATGCGGACAAGATGGGGCTGTCCCAGCTCTACCAACTCCGAGGTCGTGTCGGACGTTCGAATCGAATCGCCTATGCGTACTTCACGTATCGGAAAGACAAGCGCTTGACGGAAGTGGCAGAAAGTCGTCTTCAAGCCATCAAAGAGTTCACGGAGCTCGGCAGTGGGTTTAAGATTGCGATGCGCGACTTGTCGATTCGCGGAGCCGGAAACTTACTCGGTGCACAACAGTCTGGATTCATCGATTCGGTCGGTTTTGACCTGTACTCACAAATGCTCTCTGAAGCCATTGAGGAACGGAAAGACCGTATGCGTGGACAAGCGAAACAAGTCGTCTTCAAACCGGAAATCACGTTCCAGGCCGATGCGTATATTCCTGATGACTACTTGTCAGATAGCGAATTGAAGATTGAGATGTACAAACGCTTCAAATATGTAGATGCGCCGAGCGCGTTGTTCGCCCTTCAAGATGAACTGATTGAACGGTTTGGTGAATTCCCGGAACCGGTCGCGCTGCTCATTCAATTGACACGTCTACGTATTTATGGAGAACTGGCAAAAGTGAGTCGAATCAAGCAGACGCCAGGACGCATCGAGATTGTCTTATCGAAAGAATCAACGACGGCTCTGGATGTCCCGTCCTTCATGGAATGGTCGATGCCTCTTGGTCGCAAGCTTGGGGTAGGGCAAGAAGACGGCGCCTTGAAACTATCGCTCAGCGGTCGGATGCCACTAACAGAGCTCTTGAATGATGCCGATACTGTATTAGAAGAACTGATGAAGCGGTTGGTAGGCGATGCGGTCGCCAAGTAAGTTTGCGCAAGGCGTCGTTCTGTTCGCCCTTGCCGGCTACGTATCGAAACTGATCAGCTTCGCCTATCGTGTCCCTTATCAAAACTTGGCGGGGGACTTCGGGCTTTATGCCTATCAAACCGTCTATCCGTTCGCGGCCATCGTAGCGTCACTCGGCATTTATGCGATGCCGGTCGTCATTGCGAAAATCGGCGTCGGTGCGAAAGGGACGAATCGTAAGTTAGAAGTCTTATGGGGAAGCTTTTACGCCTTGCTTCTACTCTCGTCCATGCTTGTCGTCACGGTATGGCTGTTTGCCCCGACCCTGGCAATGTGGCTCGGAGATGAGCAGTTAGCTCCTGCGCTACGTGTGATCAGTTTAAGTTATTTACTCATGCCGGCGTCAGCCGTGTTGCGCGGCGCATTTCAATCGAGAGACGACTTACGACCGAGCGCATGGTCGCAAGTGCTCGAGAACTTTGTCCGCGTGACGGTCATGCTGTCCCTCTTATGGGTTGGGGTCCGTCTCGGAAAAGATGCCTATACGCTCAGTCAATATGCGTATGGTGCGACGCTCATCGGTGGGCTTGTTGCGATTGTCTTTTTAGTTTATCGCGCACGAGGAGTGCGAATTGTGAGGGTGCGACGCGTCACGTTTCGGAGTGGGATGAAACTCTTGTTGACGACGGGTTTCGCGGTCGGATTCGCGTCACTCGGGATTTTATGGATGCAACTGGTCGACTCCTTCACCATCGTCAATTTGATGGGCGGAACGTATGAGGCGAAAGTGAGCAAAGGCGTGTTTGATCGAGGGTATCCGCTCGTGCAATTCGCCATCCTGTTCACCACGACCATCGGGATGGCCAATGTGCCGACGCTCGTCCGTCATTATCGGGCAGGTCATCTGCAAAAGACGACGCAGGGACTCCGGTCGATGATTCGTGTGACGACGGCGATTGCTGGTGCAGCGACTATCGGATTGATGGGTGTCATGTTTTTCTTAAATGTGGCCCTGTTTGAAGATGAATCTGGGACACGAGCCCTTGTCTTCTTAGCGACGAGCACGTTCGCTGCCTCCTTGGCGATTGCGAGCATGACTTGTTTGCAGGCGATTGACCGAGAGTGGGTCGCGGCACGTAGCATGGTCGTCGCAATGTTAGTGAAAAGTGCGGTAAACGCATGGCTCGTCCCGAGTTACGGAATTGAAGGCGCGGCAATCGGAACATCCATTGGATTTTTAGCGATGGCGTTCTATAATTTCCGGGCGCTCGACCGCTCGATTCCGCTCGGGTCATTTCGATCGAAACACTATAAGTCGCTATGGAAAGCCCTCGTACCCATGCTGATCCTCATTGCCGTGTTAAACTGGCTAGGTCAGATGTGGGTCGACTCGCGAATCACTGCGTTCGGTTGGTTAATCGGAATGGTATGTAGCGGTGCCGTCCTCTATATATGGAGATTATGGAGTACGCGAATGCTGTCACTTGCGGAATGGGAACTGATCCCGTTCGGAAGTCGTCTGCTCGACGTGCTCGAGAAAAAGGAGAACTAATATGGGTTATACAATCACGGTGGTCGGACTCGGGTCTGGTGAGTTGAATCAATTGCCGCTCGGTGTGTACCGCCATTTAAAACAGCAACCGCTCGTCTGGTTGCGCACAAAAGAACACCCTGTCGTTCAAGAGTTAGAAGCGGAAGGACTCGTGTTCGAATCATTTGATTCGGTCTATGAATCGAGTGATACGTTTGAAGAAGTATACGACCAGATTGTCGAGACGTTGTTGAGTAAAAGTGAAGAAATGGCGATCACATACGCCGTACCGGGCCACCCGTTCGTAGCGGAACGGACCGTCGAACTATTGGTGGAACGGGGAGCCGATCTTCATGTGCTCGGTGGACAGAGCTTCCTCGATGCCATGTTCCAGGCACTCCGGATCGATCCAATCAATGGATTTCAACTGCTTGATGCGACTGCGCTCGACCTTGAACGTTTGCAGGTGACTCAACATGTGCTCATCGGGCAAGTGTACGATGGATTCGTGGCGGGTGACGTCAAAGTGCAATTGATGGAACGGTATCCGGATGACCATCCCGTCACCCTTGTGACGGCTGCTGGTACGACAGAAGAGCGGATTGCGCACATCCCGTTATTCGAAATGGACCGGATGGCGGAAGTGAACAACTTGACGACGCTCTACGTTCCGCCGCTCGAGGATGAATCGTATTTGGCGAAGGATTTTGCGACACTCAAACAAATCATCGCAACGCTTCGAGGACCAGACGGGTGCCCGTGGGATCGTAAACAGACGCATACGTCACTTCGCAAGTATCTATTAGAAGAGGCGTATGAGTTGATTGAAGCGATCAATGCAGAAGACGATGATGCCATCATCGAAGAACTCGGTGACGTCTTGCTTCAAGTTATGTTGCATGCTCAAATCGGAGAAGATGAGGGTTATTTCGATATTCGTGACGTAATCGGTTCTATCAGTGAGAAGATGGTACGCCGCCATCCGCACGTCTTTGGCGATGTCACCGTCGAAGATGCCTCTGACGTGGTGAAAAACTGGAATGCGATTAAACAGACGGAAAAAGGGGAAAAGAAACAATCGCAACTCGATGGTGTTCTCGTCGACCAACCTTCATTGATGCGAGCGGAGCAACTTCAAAAGAAAGCGGCTCACGTCGGATTTGAGTGGGATGACGTATCCGGTGCCTTCGAAAAACTGGAAGAAGAGTTAAAAGAATGGCATGAAGACCTAAGTGATGAATCGGAACTTGGGGACGTATTGTTCTCCATCGTGAACATCGCGCGATACGTTGGGCTGAATGCCGAGCAAGCATTAGAACAGACAAACCGAAAGTTCAAACGTCGATTCGAGTATGTGGAAGCGAACGGTGACCTTCACCAGATGACACTCGAACAGATGGATGCGCTTTGGAACGAGGCAAAGGAGAAAGGTTTATGAGACTAGATAAGTTTTTAAAAGTGTCACGTCTAATCAAGCGTCGCACGTTGGCAAAAGAAGTGGCGGACCAAGGACGAATTCAACTGAATGGGCAAGTCGCGAAGGCGAGCACAGAAGTCAAAGTCGGAGATGAGCTACAAATTCGCTTCGGAAACAAACTCGTCACGGTCGTCATCGATTCAATCGCAGAACATGCACGTAAAGAAGATGCGAAAGAAATGTATCGTTTACTTAAAGAAGAGAAGATGGACGGTAGTATCAACTCATAAAAAAAAGTATACTTAATGTATTAAGAGGAGGGGGATGAGGCGATGAACGGACGTAATCCGATGGATCGACAACGACGCATTCGAGCGCTAGATGAGCGTAGAGAACAGCTAGAAAAAGATACACATCGCCGACGAGTTCATCTTCGACGTCGTTTGGCGGCAGCCTCTCTCCTGTTTTTATTTGTCATGGTGTTGATTGGACAGAGTTACTTCTCGAAAGTAGGGTATGTATCGGACCAGCAACAAGCTTACGCACAAGCGAAAGTGGAGTTGCGTGAACAGCAGGCCGAACAGGATGAGTTGAAAGAGCAAGTGGAACGGTTACAGGATGAGGATTATATCGCGAACTTAGCACGAAACGAACTGCTTTTCTCTAAAGATGGCGAGATTATTTTCTACTTCTCCCCAGAGGAATAAGTCGGTTCGTTGACCGTTAGGGAAACGACTCGTATAATTAGGAAGAATCAATCAAAAAAGGAGTACATTATTTTATGTCAATTGAAGTAGGAAGCAAGGTACAAGGTAAGGTTACAGGGATTACGCATTTCGGAGCGTTCGTCGAGCTCCCAAATGGCAAGACAGGATTAGTACACATCAGTGAAGTGGCAGACTCTTACGTCAAAGACATTAACGAAGTGTTGACTGTCGGTCAAGAAGTCACGGTAAAAGTGTTGAACGTCGAAAATGATGGGAAAATCGGGTTGTCCATCAAGAAAGCAGTCGACCGTCCTGTAAGCGAACGTCCTGAGCGTCCTGAGCGTCCAGCTGGTGAGCGTTTCTCTCGTGGCCCACGTCCAGGCGGCCCAGGTCAAGGTGGTCCACGCGGTGGCGGCGGTCCACGCGGTGGCGGCCCACGTGGTGGCGGTCGTCGTGAACAGCGTCGTGAACCAGAAACATTCGATACATTGATGAGTAAGTTCTTGAAAGATAGCGACGAGCGTCTTTCGACGTTGAAACGTCAAACAGACTCAAAACGCGGTGGACGCGGAGCCAAGCGCGGGTAATCCTTCGTATACCAATTAGCTTCTACTCGTAACCATAGAGGTCTTATAATGAGACGAGCCATGAACATTTTCGTTCATGGCTTTTTTTCTGTTTAAAAAATTTATAAAAAATAACTAAAAGAGTTGCTTTTTTTCGAGGAAGGGAGCAAAATAGGGAACATGAAAAAATAGTTATGTTTTATAAGTGAAGGTGGAGAGAAAAAATGAATGGATGGAAACTGTGGACGGCGGAGTGGCGAAGTATCTTCAAGAACCCACGTGTGTTGGTTCCGATTCTTGCGGTCGCACTCGTACCGTTAATGTACGCCGGTATGTTCTTATGGGCTTTTTGGGATCCGTATGGACAGATGAAAGATTTGCCGGTCGCCATCGTCAATGAAGACAAAGGGGCAACGTTTGAAGGAGAGTCGCTTGCGATTGGAGATGACCTCATTGATAAGCTGCTGGATTCGGAGGCGTTCAAGTTCGTCGAAACGACGAAGAAAGAAGCGGAATCTGGACTGAAAGACCATGACTACTACATGGCGATTGAGATTCCAAAAGACTTTTCAGAAAAAGCGACGACTGCTTTAGATGAACATCCGGAGCAACTCGAACTGAAGTATATCGCAAATGAATCGTATAACTTCTTAGCCGCACAAATCGGTGGTTCCGCGATGGAACAAGTCAAAGCGGAACTGTCGACCGAAGTCTCGAAACAGTATGTCAGTGCGTTGAAAGACGGATTGAATGATGTGGCAGACGGACTTGGTGAAGCCGCAGATGGTGCAGCGACACTTGCGGACGGCTCAACGTCAGCAAAAGACGGTGCCGTCAAGTTGGCGGACGGGACGAAGCTTCTCGCTTCGAAACAACGTGAGCTCGCGGATGGAGCAAGCCAATTAAACGATGGGATGACTCAGTTGGCCGATGGTTCATCAGAACTCGCGGATGGGACGAAGCTTCTCGCTTCGAAACAACGGGAACTGGCGAATGGAGCAAGTCAATTACGTGATGGTGTTTCGCAATTGGCCGATGGCTCATCTGCACTCGCGGATGGCAGTCAACAAGTATACGAGGGCTCAGCCTCACTTTCGGACGGGGTCCATCGTGTCAGCGAGGGCGCTTCTGCCTTACAAGGCGGGACGAGCCAACTCGTTGACGGAACAGGAGCGTTCGCATCTAAACTAGATGAGCTGCACACAGGTGCGAAGACGTTGAACCAAGGTGTTCAAGACCTTGCTGCCGGCATCGAGCGCTCGAAAGAGGGGGCATCTGCATTACAGGATGGTGCCACAAAACTCTCAGGAGCGTTGACTCAGGCGAAGGACGGAAACGCGGCACTTGTTGCGGGTCAAACAGACGTGGTCAATGGAATCGGACAAATGAAGTCTGAATTGACTGCGAAACAAGATGAGTTGATTAGACAATTGACAGCGCTCGCTGAGTCGGGTCAATCGGCATCACCTGAAATGCTTCAAGCCATTGCGGCACAACTGAGCGAAGGGAAGCAAGAGACGGTGGCCGGGTTTGATCAACTATCCGCTGGCGCGACAAAAGTGAAAGAAGGACAGGTCGCACTTGGCGCAGGTCTTGATCAGGCAGGTACAGGTGCAGACAAACTATCGACTGGACTTTCTGAATTGAGTACCGGTCAAACGAAATTGGCCGAAGGTGCGAACGCATTGGCAAGTGGTTCAAGTCAAATCGAGCAAGGTACGCAAACGGCGGCCGATCGTTCCCAAGAACTTGTGTCAGCGAGTGCGAAGCTCAATCAAGGCGCGACACAACTTCAAGATGGGACAACTGAGCTCGCCGCTGGAAGTGACAAGCTTGTAGACGCGACTGGACAGTTGTCTGAGGGTAGCGAAAAGCTTGCGGATGGAGCGAAGAGCGCAAGCACCGGTACGAATGAATTAGTGAATGGTGCGAATCAATTAGCGGACGGTGGTCAAAAGTTGCAGTCAGGAAGCCGTGAACTGGCCGAAGGTGCGAAGGGTGCCGGAGCCGGAACGAGCAAGCTAACGGATGGCGCGAATCAGCTCGCGAATGGTGGAGAAGAACTTTCAGACGGTAGCGGTGAACTCGCTGACGGAATGAAAGAGCTCGCATCAGGTAGCGATGAACTTCGTGACGCCTTGGTAAAAGGTGCGAAAGACGCAGACATCGGTCTAACAGATGACAACGTCGAGATGATGGCCGGTCCAGTGTCGCTCGTCGACAACTCGATTCACGAGGTGCCAAACTACGGTACTGGATTTGCTCCGTACTTTATGTCACTCGGACTTTTCGTTGGGGCACTCCTTCTCTCGATCGTTTATCCATTATACGATCCAGCAGGGCGCCCGAAACGTAGTCTATCGTGGGTATTGTCGAAATCTGGTGTCCTCATGGTCATCGGATTCTTGCAAGCCTTGATTCTCGATGTGGCTATGGTGCAACTGCTCGGTCTTGAAGTGAGCGAACCATTGAAATTCTTCGGTTTCAGCTGGTTGACGAGCATCACGTTCCTCTTTATCGTACAGTTGCTCGTGACAACACTCGGAAACCCTGGACGTTTCGTGGCGATCGTCTTGTTGATTTTACAATTGACGACGTCAGCCGGGACGTTCCCGCTTGAATTGATTCCAAGAGCATTACAACCATTCAATGCCTTGCTTCCAATGACGTATACGGTTGCCGGATATAAAGAAATTTTATCGGCAGATGGTGCGCAGTACTTGCAGACGGCGACAACCTATTTAGTGTTTGTGGCTGCCGGATGTTTTGCATTACTATGGGCGTACTTCCGGATCGTATGGAAGAAAAAATATCGTCAAGTCGCATCAGAAGCATGATGTAAATACGATACAAAATCGTGTATAGTGGTTAAGACGACACTATACACGATTTTTTTCTTAAAAAAATATAAAAAAAGAATTGACACTCGAATGGTGACTGGTTATTATAGAAAATGTGCTTAGGACAAAACAATAACATGGCGGTGTAGCTCAGCTGGCTAGAGCGTACGGTTCATACCCGTGAGGTCGTGGGTTCGACTCCCTCCGCCGCTACCATTTTATTTAGGCCCGTTGGTCAAGCGGTTAAGACACCGCCCTTTCACGGCGGTAACACGGGTTCGAATCCCGTACGGGTCACTTAACCTAAGCGTAAAGAAGCCATCTCAATCGAGATGGCTTCTTTTGTTATATCAAGGAGGGAATTCATGAAAAAGGTACTCGTCGCTGTGTCGGGTGGAGTCGATTCCATTGTCTTATTGGACCGTCTCGTCAAGCAAGGATGGGATGTGGCGGTGGCGCACGTCCATCACGGTTTACGAGAAGCATCAGATGAAGAGTACACGTTCGTCGCACACGTAGCGGTATCCTACCAAGTCGCGTTTCATGGGACGCGTCTCCATTTTCAAGAAGGAGCATCACAGGCGCATTACCGTAAGGCCCGCTACCGCTTTTTTGAAGACGTTATGAATGAACATGGATACGATACACTGGCCACGGCTCATCATGCGGATGATGTGTTGGAGACGGTGCTCATTCAACTTCACCGAAACGTAATCGAAGTGAAAGGAATTCCCGAGAGAAGAACGTTCGGGCGTGGGACGTTGATCCGTCCTTTATTAAGAGAAACAAAGGTGCAACTCATCGAGTATGCTCGGAAAAACGAACTTGCCTGGAGGGAAGATGCCACCAATCAGGAAGTGACCTATTTACGGAATCGGATCCGTCACGAAATCATCCCGAGGCTGAAACAACTGTGGCCGACAGTCGTTGACGATGTATACGATACGGCGAAACAGGCATACGCTGAATGGGACATGCGTTACCAGTCATGTGGGCGATGGATTGAAGAAAATGTGGATCTTGAAATGAAAGCGTTTCATGTGAAACTTGATGAGTTTAATCGCTTATCCTCACTTGAGCGGTATACGGTCGCTCGCTTGCTGTCCCGTCGCTATGGGGTAGAGGTCGGTGAGGCGGTCGAAAAGTTAAGCATGAGTCAAAAGGACACCGGAACCTATCACCTGTCAGGTGAGTGGTTCATGATGAAGCAGAAGAGGGTACTTAATCTTGTACAACGTTCGACAGAAGCATCACTTCACCCCGTTCAGGTCGAGTCGTTACCGGCCGTCGTTCAATTTGGAAAGCGTACGGTTTCGTTGTACATCGAAGAAGGACGAGAAGGTATTCCGCTAAAGGAAATCACTTATCCGCTGACAATTCGTTCGCTCGCACCTGGAGATCGAATGCAGTTGAACGTGGGGACAAAAAAAGTATCCCGCATCCTAATCGATGAAAAGGTTGAGCGAACCATTCGACCGACGCTCCCGTTGCTTGAGGACGCCTCGGGACGAATTCTCGCGATTGTTGGGGTAAGAGTTTCAGAATTTCTAGACAAGTCGGATGCGATTTGCCTACGATTAATGGTAAAATGATGATTGTGTCGAAACAGAAAGAGGAGGATTTCAAGATGTCATTAATGAACGATATGGAGAAAATTTTAATCTCACGTGAAGAGATTCAAGAAAAGGTGAAAGAACTCGCTGGAACATTGAGCGAAGACTATAAAGAAGAGTTCCCGCTTCTCGTATGTGTATTGAAAGGCGCGATGCCATTCATGTCGGACCTCGTCAAAGAAATGGATATCCATTTAGAGATGGATTTCATGGATGTGTCGACGTATCATGGAGGAACTTCTTCGACAGGTGAAGTGAAAATCGAGAAAGATTTAAATACATCTGTAGAAGGACGCGACATCTTGATTGTAGAAGATATTATTGATAGTGGATTGACGCTTGGTTACCTCGTCGATCTTCTTAAATACCGTAAAGCGAAGTCTGTGAAGATTGTCACGCTTCTCGATAAGCCGACTGGCCGTAAAAATGGTTTATCAGCAGACTATAGCGGTTTCGTGATTCCACACGAATTCGTTGTCGGCTACGGTCTTGATTATGAAGAGAAATATCGTAACCTTCCTTATGTCGGTGTGCTCAAACCGAGCGTTTACGGGGGCTAACGTTTTTCTTTTGAAAATGTGACGTGGTAAGATAAAGGAAATCCCCAAAGTATAGGCATATACTGAATGGGCGAGAACATCGTTTCTCGGAATAGGAGGCAGAGAATGAATCGTGCAGTGAAAAACACATTGGTTTTTGGTGTGATTTTCCTAGCCTTGATCTTGTTCCTTCAATATTTGCAGAATCCGAATAGTCAGAGTGAAACGCTCTCGTATTCGAAATTCCTAGAATATGTGGAAGATGATCGGATTGAGACGGCAACCGTACAAGAAATCCCGGGGGCTATCTCGATTACAGGCGATCTTACAGGAGATGAAGACCAACGTTATGAAACAAACATTCCAGCGAACGAAGCGGAATATGCGGATGTATTAACGCAGCTTCGAGCGAATACGGATATTCAAATCGAGGA
This sequence comes from Exiguobacterium sp. S3, assembly GCF_018617295.1. Taxonomy (GTDB): domain Bacteria; phylum Bacillota; class Bacilli; order Exiguobacteriales; family Exiguobacteriaceae; genus Exiguobacterium; species Exiguobacterium profundum. Next base: position 12,054 of record NZ_JACSJW010000009.1, on the reverse strand, counting down.
GGCTGAATCCAACAGTAGCTGGTTCAGCATCGTCTTCGCGATTTTACCATTCATTATCATCTTCATCTTGTTCTTCTTCTTGTTGAACCAAGCGCAAGGTGGTGGCGGTGGTGGTCGTGTGATGAACTTCGGGAAATCGAAGGCGAAACTATACGACCAAGAGAAACGTCGCGTCACATTCAAAGATGTGGCTGGGGCGGACGAAGAGAAGCAAGAACTCATCGAAGTCGTTGAATTCTTGAAAGATCCTCGCAAATTCTCGAAACTCGGCGCACGTATTCCAAAAGGGGTCTTACTCGTAGGTCCTCCAGGGACAGGTAAAACACTCTTGGCTCGTGCGGTAGCCGGTGAAGCCGGTGTTCCGTTCTTCTCGATCTCAGGTTCGGACTTCGTTGAGATGTTTGTCGGGGTCGGGGCGTCACGTGTTCGTGACTTGTTCGAAAACGCGAAAAAGAATGCGCCATGTATCATCTTCATCGATGAAATTGATGCGGTCGGTCGCCAGCGTGGTGCCGGTCTCGGTGGTGGACACGATGAGCGTGAACAAACACTGAACCAACTTCTTGTTGAGATGGATGGATTCAGTGATAACGAAGGAATCATCATGGTTGCGGCGACAAACCGTCCAGATATCCTTGACCCGGCCCTCCTTCGTCCAGGTCGTTTTGACCGTCAAATTACGGTCGATCGTCCGGATGTCAAAGGTCGCGAAGAAGTATTGAAAGTCCATGCACGTAACAAGCCACTCGATTCGACGGTGGACTTGAAGTCGATTGCACAACGTACGCCTGGTTTCTCTGGGGCAGACTTAGAGAACCTCTTGAACGAAGCGGCACTCGTTGCGGCACGTTCGAACCGTACAGCTGTTTCAGTTGTCGATGTGGAAGAAGCGATTGACCGTGTTATCGCAGGTCCTTCGAAGAAGAGTCGCATCATCTCTGAAAAAGAGCGCAACATTGTTGCATATCACGAAGCAGGTCACACAATCATCGGTCTCGAGCTTGAGAATGCGGATGAAGTACACAAAGTGACAATCGTTCCACGCGGAAACGCGGGCGGATATGTCGTCATGCTTCCGAAAGAAGATCGTTACTTCATGACAAAACCTGAACTCGAAGACAAGATTGTTGGTCTTCTTGGTGGTCGCGTCGCCGAAGATGTCATCTTTGGAGAAGTGTCGACCGGAGCGAGCAATGACTTCCAGCGCGCTACTGGTATCGCACGTAAGATGGTCATGGATTACGGGATGAGCGATAAACTCGGACCGCTCCAGCTCGGTTCAAACCATGGCGGACAAGTCTTCCTTGGTCGCGATTTCCAGACCGAGCAGAACTACTCGGATGCGATTGCGCAAGAAATCGATTTGGAGATTCGAGACATCATCAATCGCTGTTACGCGAAAGCGAAGCAGATTTTGACAGATCGTCGCGAAGATCTCGAACTCGTTGCAAAGACGCTGCTTGATGTCGAGACGCTCGACTCGAAACAGATTCGTCATTTGATCAAGACACGCGAGTATCTTCCGCATGAGCCGGAAGAGGACGTGGATGGATCGACGGATGCGGATGACGCAGCGAAGAAAGATGATGCAGCCGTTCAACACGGTCAAGTCGTCGATCAACCTGAAGTTGTCCAAGACAGCCAGCCGGATGTCGTACCTGAAGGCGATAAGCCAGAAGCGACACCGACAGAACGTCCGAATAACGAATCACGTTAATGAAAAAAGACGAATGCCCTTGACGAGGCATTCGTCTTTTTTCGTGTTATAATTCGAGCGAACTGCAATTGACAACAAAGTGAGGAACTATATCATGATTTTAGTGATTGATGTTGGAAATACAAATATTGTTCTCGGGATGTACGATGGAGATCATCTCGTAAACCATTGGCGCATCTCAACGGATCGTACAAAAACGACCGACGAGTACGGCATGCTGGTGAAATCGCTATTCGATCATTCGAACGTCTCGTTCGACCAGGTCGAGGGAGTGATCTTATCTTCTGTCGTACCTCCTGTTATTTTCCCACTTGAACAAATGTCGCAACGATACTTCAATGTACGTCCAATCGTTGTGGGACCAGGTGTGAAGACAGGGTTGGACATTCACGTCGAGAATCCTCGCGAAGTCGGGGCCGACCGAATCGTTAACGCGGTGGCTGGAATCGCCAAGTATGACGGTCCGCTCATAATTGTTGATTTTGGAACGGCAACCACGTATTGTTACATCGATGAGAAACGTCGTTACCATGGCGGAATCATCTCACCAGGTATCATGATCTCAGTGGAGGCACTCTATCAGCGTGCCGCGAAACTACCTCGGATTGAATTGGCGACTCCACCGACAGTCATTGGGAAGAATACGATTCAAGCGATGCAATCAGGGACATATTATGGATATGTGGCCCAAGTGGACGGTATCGTGAACCGGATGAAGCGTGAAGTCGGTGAAGCGACTGTCATTGCAACGGGAGGGCTGGCACGATTGATCAGTGAACATGCAGAGACGATTGACCATGTGGATTCGTTCCTGACACTCGAAGGCCTCCGTCTCATTTACGAGCGCAATCAAAAGTAAACTAAAGGAGTTACATCATATGATTCATACAGAACAACCAGCATTACTCGACCAGATGAAGGATGACTATCTCGTTCGTGCCCTCGGTTTTAACGGAGAGGTTCGTGCCTTTGCCGCACGCACGACAAAAACGGTATATGAGACGCAACTTCGTCATCAAACGACACCGGTTGCTTCAGCTGCCCTCGGACGGACGATGACGATCGGTTCGATGATTGGAGCGATGCAAAAAGGTGCAGCGCGTGTCACGCTTAAAGTAGAAGGTGATGGTCCAATCGGGAAAATCATCGTGGACGCAGATACAGCAGGAGATGTTCGTGGATATGTGTCATACCCGCGTGTCGATGGCGGCACATTCGTCAACGAACAAGGAATGACGAAATTGAAAGTCGGCGAAGCCGTCGGGAAAGGGACCATCTCTGTCATTAAAGACTTAGGCTTGAAAGACTATGTCGGTGGTTCTTCAGAGATTCAAACGGGCGAAATCAGTGAAGACTTCACGTACTATTTCGCGACATCTGAGCAAGTGCCGTCAGTCGTCGGAGCGGGTGTCCTCGTCTTACCGGAAGATGAATCGATTCTTGCGGCAGGCGGAATCATCGTCCAGCTGCTCCCGAACGCTTCTGAAGAGACGGTACAAGCGCTCGAAAAAGCACTTCAGACGTTCCCACCCGTATCTGTTTTGATTGGTGAAGAAAAAACGCCAGAAGAAATGCTTCAATTACTCCTTGGCGATAGCCTTGATGTCCTCGACACGAACCCGATCCAGTTCAACTGCACATGCAGCCGTGAACGAATGGAAAGCGCCATTATCGGTCTCGGAAAAGAAGAGATTCGTCAGATGATTGAAGAAGATGGTGGAGCCGAAGCCGTATGTCATTTCTGTGGCGAAAAGTATCATTTCTCAGCGGAACAGTTAGAGACGATGAAAGTTCAGGCGCAGGCGTAAGCAACGTTCCAAATTGCATATTTTCAATTCGATAGGGTATGATAACAATATCGGAATAGTCGGAATTATGAAGGAGGAAATGCAATGCGTATCGTAAACTCAGTAACAGACTTGATTGGAAAGACTCCGATTGTGAAATTGAACGGAATGACTGGACCAGAGGATGCCAACGTGTATCTGAAGCTCGAATATATGAACCCGGGATCAAGCGTCAAAGACCGGATCGCCCTCGCCATGATCGAAGCGGCTGAAAAAGACGGCATCTTGAAGCCAGGTGATACAATCATCGAGCCAACTAGCGGAAACACGGGCATCGGTCTCGCGATGGTCAGTGCCGCAAAAGGATATAAAGCCATTCTCGTCATGCCTGAAACGATGAGCATGGAACGCCGAAACCTCCTTCGTGGATACGGGGCCGAATTGATTTTGACACCAGGACCTGAAGGGATGGGTGGAGCGATTCGTCGCGCTACTGAAGAAGCAGAGAAACATGGCTACTTCCTCCCGCAACAATTCAATAACGCAGCTAACCCGAACGTCCATGAAATGACGACGGGACCTGAGATTGTAGAGGCGTTTGAAGAATCAGGACTTTCAGTCGACGCTTTGATTGCCGGAGTCGGGACGGGCGGTACCATCACCGGCGCAGGTAAAGTCGTGAAGGCGAAGTACCCGGACGTAAAAATTCTCGCCGTTGAACCGGTCGATTCACCTGTCTTATCAGGCGGGAAACCGGGACCTCATAAGATTCAAGGGATTGGGGCTGGATTCGTTCCATCCATCCTCGACACGGAGATTTATGAAGGGGTTCTTCAAATCACGACAGAGCAAGCGTTCGAATACGCTCGTCAGGCGGCACGTACGAACGGTGTCCTCGGTGGTATCTCTTCAGGAGCTGCGATTGCGGCAGCACTTGATACAGCGAAACGCCTTGGTAAAGGGAAAAATGTATTGGCGATTATCCCATCAAACGGTGAACGTTACTTGAGCACGCCGCTCTATCAGTTTGATGAAGAGTCAAACGAGAGTCGCGTATAACATTTCAGGCAGTAATCGAGAGACATTCTCTTTCGATTGCTGCCTTTTCTTGTGTACAATAAAAGGCATGAATGAATAGACGGAGGAATGACATGTGAGATCGACTGCGTTCAGAACAAAGCGGATGACGAAAGAGAAGGTGTATGAGGCATACATGACGTTGACGGCGGATCAACCGTATCATGCATGGTTAGAGAGTGGGAGAGCGGGACGGTATACGATTGCGGGAATCGAGCCGTTCGGTCGCTTTCATGTAAAAGACGGTGTCGGACTCTTGCAAGTGGGCGATACGACAGAAACACTATACGGAAAGCCGCTTGAGCTCGTCAGTGAGGTACGGAAGCGATTTGAGGCCGAGCGTCCGGAAGGGGCTCCTCCTTTCTTTGGTGGCATGATCGGGTATGTCAGTTATGATGTGGCCCGGACGATTGAACGTCTCCCTCAGCAAGCGGAGGATGATTTGTCGACACCAGACGTCTCGTTTCTTCTGTTTGATGAGGTGGCGGTGTTCGATGAAGTGGATTCGACCCTGTACTTGATGGTGACGGCGGAGGACGGTGCAGAACGTAAGGCGGACCGATTGGCGGCCATGTGGAACGTCGAGTCGCATTACGCGTTCAAGCCGACAGGGCAGTCACCGATAGAACGATCGCGTTCCATGTCTCAGGAAGAGTTTGTTGAAGCGGTCAAACGGATTCAGTCCTATATCGTAGAAGGGGACGTGTTCCAAGTGAACTTGAGCGTTCGGCAGTCTGAACCACTTCTCGCTGACCCGCGTCGTGTATATGATACGTTGCGACAAATGAATCCATCTCCTTATATGGGATATTTCGTGGACGACGCTTTGACGATGGTCTCCGCTTCACCAGAGTTGTTGCTTGAAAAACATGGAACCGACATTTCGACACGCCCAATCGCGGGTACGCGTCCACGTGGGAAAGATGATGTGGAAGACCTAGAGTTGGCGAACACGTTGCTTGAAAACGAGAAAGAGCGAGCAGAACACGTCATGCTCGTCGACCTCGAACGGAACGACCTTGGCAAGGTGGCGGCATATGGTAGCGTTCATGTTGATGAATTGATGGTGATTGAGAAATATTCACACGTACAACATATCGTCTCGAACGTACGGGGTACGATTCGGGATGAAGTATCAGGAGCCGAAGCGCTGGCAGCGATGTTCCCAGGCGGCACCATCACCGGCGCCCCGAAAATTCGGACGATGGAAATTATCGAAGAACTCGAACCAGTTCGCCGGGGACTCTACACCGGTTCATATGGATGGTTAAGTTGGAATGACGACCTTGTCTTCAATATCACGATTCGAACGATGGTCGTAAAAGACGGAATCGCATACGTTCAAGCGGGAGCAGGTATCGTGATCGATTCGGATCCGGTCTCGGAATATGAAGAATCCCTGTCCAAAGCGAAGGCGCTATGGGCGGCGAAACACATGACGGAGGAAACGACATGATTGTATTAATCGACAACTATGACTCATTTACGTATAACTTGGTACAATATTTCGGTGAACTCGGTCAAGAACTGGTCGTGTATCGAAACGATGAAGTCACGATTCAAGAGATCGAGGCGCTTGCCCCGAGTTATCTTGTCATTTCGCCGGGACCTTGCACTCCGAATGAGGCGGGAATTAGCGTCGAGGCAATCCAAGCGTTTGCAGGTCGTATCCCGATTTTAGGGGTTTGCCTCGGACATCAGGCGATTGCGCAAGCGTTCGGCGGAGAAGTCGTCCATGCGGAGCGGCTCATGCATGGAAAAACGTCGAAGATTCAACATGACGGAAAATCGATTTTCAAGAAGATTCCGCAACAGTCGGTCGTGACCCGTTATCATTCGTTGGCCGTGGAGCGTTCGTCTCTACCAGAATGTCTAGTGGTCACTGCAGAGACGGAGACTGGAGAAATCATGGCACTCCGTCACCGAACGCTTCCGATCGAAGGGGTGCAATATCACCCTGAAGCGATTTTGACTGAGCACGGGAAGGAAATGATTCGAAACTTTATCGAGGAGTATCGTCATGTGGTATTGGCATAACGGAGAGTTAGTCGAACGAGAGAAGGTGTTGATTCCGGTTGAAGATCACGGCTTCTTGTATGGAATGGGCTTGTTTGAGACGTTCCGTACATATGAATTCGTTCCTTTCCTGTTCGATGCCCACTGGGAGCGCTTGATGAAGAGTCTCGATGAGCTGTGGATCGATTTTCCATACACGAAGGAAGAAATCGGGACGGCGATTCAGCAACTGTGCCGTCAAAACGATGCACCCGACCTTTATATCCGCTTGAACGTGTCGGCAGGAGTTGCGCCCCTCGGTCTCTACGCGGGTCGTTATGAGACACCGAACGTCACCATGATCGTCAAACCGCTATCCTCAGAAGTTGTACCACAGGAGAAACGGGTCGAACCGATCCCGTTTCCGAGAAGTCGTCCTGAAGCGGCTTTTCGATTAAAGTCACATCATTATATGAACAATATCCTTGGAAAACGGACCTTACAAGACCAAGGCGCTGAAGGACTATTTGCGGACGAACATGGACATGTGGTGGAAGGGCTCGTGTCGAACATCTTTTGGGTCGGTCCAGATGATATGTTATACACGACTCCGCTATCGAGCGGAGCACTCGCAGGTGTGACACGACAATGGGTGATGAAACATTTCTCTGTAATCGAACAACCCGTGACATTTGAAGAATTGACTGCAGCGAAAGAGATTTGGATGACGAATTCAATCCAACAAGTCGCTCCGGTGACGCATTATGGAAATCTGAGATACCCCGGTAAAGACGGGGTACGATTTAACGAAGTGTGGGCGAAACTCGTTCGCTCAATTGGTTAGGAGGCGGAAGCATGACGAAGGTCATGGGTATTTTAAATGTGACCCCGGACTCGTTTTCGGATGGGGGACGGTATACGGCAATCGAGGAGGCTGTACGACATGCGAAACAACTCGTACAAGAAGGTGCCGATGCGATTGATGTCGGTGGAGAATCAACGAGACCTGGCGCGGTACTTGTTTCCGAAGAAGAAGAGATTGAACGTGTCGTCCCGATCATCCGTCGACTGACAAAAGAAATCGATGTTCCGATTTCGATTGATACGTATAAGCCGATGGTGGCGAGAGCGGCAATCGAGGCCGGTGCGACGATTATCAATGACGTATGGGGTTCGAAATGGGGAGACCGCTCGATGGCACGTGTCGCTTTCGAATGTGGGGTTCCCATCATTCTCATGCACAACCGAACAGACCGGGACTATCGTCATTTCATTGAAGATGTGGTCAGCGATCTACAGGAATCAATCGAGATTGCGCATGCAGCGGGCGTAAAGGATGAGCACATTTGGCTAGATCCGGGCATCGGATTTGCGAAAGACGTGACGCAAAACCTCGAACTCATGAATCATCTTGACGTGATCACACGTCTTGGGTATCCGGTTCTGCTCGGCACGTCGCGTAAGTCGTTTATCGGTCATACGCTCGATTTACCAACAGAGGAGCGTCTCGAAGGAACGATAGCGACAACGTGTCTTGGAATCATGAAAGGGTGCGATTGGGTGCGTGTGCACGACGTCAAAGCGAACGCCCGTGCGGCGAAGATGATGGATGCGATGATTGGAGGGTATAGACATGGATAAAGTATTTGTGAACGGGATGCGTTTTTACGGTTATCATGGGGTGTTTGAAGAAGAAAACCGTCTCGGTCAACGGTTTCACGTGGATTTAATGTGTGAACTGGACCTCGCGCCTGCGGGACGTTCGGATGACTTAAACAATGGGGTCAGCTATGCCGGCTTGTATCAGTTGACGGAAGATATTGTGACGGGAGAACCGGTCAATTTGTTAGAAACACTCGGAGAACGCATCACGACTGCCGTGTTGGCGCATAGTGAGTTGATTCAACGTGTGACGGTTAAAGTAATTAAACCGGACCCACCCATCCCGGGACACTATGATTCAGTAGCAATCGAGATGACAAGGGGACGGACGTCATGATTTATATTGCATTAGGCGCCAATATCGGAGATCGGGCTAGACAGTTGTCTGCGGCAATCGATGAGATGGAGCGAACAGGTCTCCACGTCACGAAACAGTCGTCGGTCTATGAGACGGCTCCTGTCGGATATACAGAGCAACCTTCGTTTTTTAATATGGTGGTCGAAGTCGAGAGTCGCCAATCCTCGGACGAATTGCTCAACACGCTTCAACAGATCGAACAACGATTAGGGCGGGAACGTCTATTTAAGAACGGACCGCGTACCATCGACCTTGACATCCTCTTTTATAATGGGGAAGATATACAATCAGAACACTTAACGGTTCCGCATCCACGCATGCAGGAACGTGCATTTGTTCTTGCCCCGTTAGCGGAGATCGTGCCAGAACTCGTCGTTCGAGGACGGACGGTCGCCTCCTGGCTCGAAGGGTTACCAATGACGGACCGCCAAGATGTCGTCCGGTTACAGTTGCTTACGAATTTGGTGAAATGAAGGATGTGTTGTCTTGACAGGCTTTAAGATTGGAAACATAGAGATTAAAAACCGTGCAGTCCTCGCGCCGATGGCCGGCGTGACCAACCCTGCTTTTCGTTTGATTGCAAAAGAGTTCGGAGCGGGACTCGTCTGTGCCGAAATGGTCAGTGATAAAGGCATCTTGCTCGAGAATGCACGGACGATGCGCATGCTATACGTTGATGAACGAGAGAAACCGCTCAGTTTACAAATCTTCGGCGGTTCGAAAGATACACTCGTCAGAGCGGCACAGTACGTCGATCAAAACACCAATGCGGATATTATTGATATCAACATGGGTTGTCCCGTACCGAAAGTGACGAAGTGTGATGCAGGGGCGAAGTGGTTACTCGACCCGGATAAAGTGTACGAGATGGTGAATGCCGTCACGAATGTCGTCGAAAAACCGGTTACGGTGAAGATGCGACTCGGTTGGGATGACGAGCATATCTTTATTTTGGATAATGTGAAGGCGGCTCAGACGGGTGGGGCGGCAGCGATTGCCATTCATGGACGTACTCGTGCCCAACAATATGAAGGAACCGCGAATTGGGATTGGATTGGCGAGGCAAAGAAAGTAGCGACCGTCCCGATTATCGGGAACGGGGATATCGCGACCCCGCAGGATGCGAAACGTGTGATCGAACAGTATGGTGTGGATGCCGTCATGATTGGACGTGCGGCACTCGGGAATCCGTGGATGCTCTATCAAACGGTCCAGTACCTTGAAACAGGGGAGCTCCCGCCGGAACCAGAGGCGCGTGAGAAAATCGACATCTGCATGCTTCATCTCGACCGGTTGAGTGCAATCAAAGGTGAATTAACAGCCGTACGCGAAATGCGTCAACACGCGGCCTGGTATTTGAAAGGATTAAAAGGTAGTGGTCCGATTCGTAAGCAAATCAACGAAACGGAATCGCGCGAAGCGTTCGCGGCGGTCCTTTATGGATTTGTGGACCAACTCGAACGACAACTGTCAGAAGTGTGAACTAGTGAAAAGAACTAATTTATGGTAAGCTTGTTTGGCGAAAAAGTGCACCACAACGAATGAACGGCTTCGGCTGTGCTGTTGGCCATCGGGTCGACAGTTTTTTGTTAGAGAGAAACCCAATATGGATAGAGGAGTGAATGGAATAGTGAGCCACGAGTTAGAAATGAATGATCAAATGCAGGTTCGTTTTGAGAAGATGACCGATATGCGTGAGCGCGGTCTCGACCCGTTCGGTCACCGCTTTGATCGTTCTGCACACGCAGGTGAATTACATGAGCAGTATGAATCAATTGAAAAAGAGGCTTTGGCTGAACAAGATGTAGAAGTCACATTGGCTGGACGCATCATGACGAAACGTGGGAAAGGGAAGGTTTTCTTTGCCCACATTCAAGATGTGACAGGTCAAATTCAAATTTACGTTCGTAAAAATGATGTCGGGGATGAGCCGTTTGACTTATTCAAGTCTTCAGACCTCGGTGACATCGTCGGTGTAAAAGGGAAGCTCTTTAAAACGAACGTTGGTGAGCTTTCGATTCACGTGGAAGAGTTTGAATTATTGACGAAGGCGCTTCGGCCGCTTCCGGACAAATATCATGGATTAAAAGATGTGGAACAGCGCTATCGCCAACGCTATCTTGATTTGATTACAAACCAGGACTCGCGTCAGACATTCATTTTGCGTAGCCGCATCATTTCTGAGATTCGCAACTTCTTAAACCAAAAAGGATATTTAGAAGTGGAAACACCGATGTTACACACGATTGCGGGTGGAGCAGCGGCACGTCCGTTCTTAACGCATCATAATGCGTTAGATATGGAACTCTACATGCGTATTGCCATCGAACTTCACTTGAAACGCTTGATTGTTGGTGGACTCGAGCGCGTGTACGAAATCGGGCGTGTATTCCGTAACGAAGGGATTTCTACACGTCACAACCCTGAATTCACGATGATCGAATTGTATGAAGCCTATGCAGATTACAACGACATCATGGATTTGACGGAAGAATTGGTTGCGCACGTAGCGAAAGAAGTGCTCGGTACAACAGATGTGCAGTATGGTGAAGATACGATCCATCTTGGCATCGGTTGGAAACGTGCACATATGGTCGACCTTGTTAAAGAAGAGACAGGTGTAGACTTCTGGCAACAAATGTCCGATGAAGAAGCACGAGCACTTGCAAAAGAACACGGTGTAGAAGTACAAGGTCATATGACGTTTGGTCATATCGTGAATGAATTCTTCGAGCAGAAAGTAGAAGAAACATTGCTTCAACCGACATTTGTCACAGGACATCCGGTTGAAGTATCACCATTGGCGAAGAAGAATGAAACAGATCCACGCTTCACGGATCGTTTCGAGCTATTCATTGTTCGTCGTGAACATGCGAATGCCTTCACGGAGTTGAATGACCCAATCGATCAACGTGAACGCTTTGAAGCACAGTTGCTTGAAAAAGAAGCGGGGAACGATGAGGCGCACGAACTCGATAACGATTTCCTTGAAGCGCTTGAATATGGTATGCCGCCAACGGGTGGGCTTGGAATCGGGATTGACCGTCTCGTCATGTTATTGACGAACGCGCCTTCAATCCGTGACGTTCTTCTTTTCCCAACGATGCGTCATCAACAATAATCAATTAAGTGGTCGGATCATACGTGAGTATGATTCGGCTTCTTTATTTTTGATAGCCTCGAAACGCATAGGTATGCCGTTAAACAGAAGGGATACTAAAGATATAAAACTTTTTTAAAAAAACTTTTACAAAACCCCTTGCGTTAATGAGAGGTGTACGGTAAAGTAATAAACGTTGCCGCTGATGGCAGCGGAAAAGAAATAAAAAAGTGGTTGACAACTGTGTCGATGACTTGTATTATTTTAGGAGTCGCCAAGAGCGGCAGACGAACTTTGAAAACTGAACGATGAGGCAAAAATAAGTTTTACAATTTTTGAATGAAGCGCAAGCTTCGTC
>NZ_JACSJW010000008.1:0-53486 GCF_018617295.1 Exiguobacterium sp. S3 | reverse complement strand
GAATTTGATATAGCTCTTAAATTGACGAAGCTTGCGCTTCATTCAAAAATTGTAAAACTTATTTTTGCCTCATCGTTCAGTTTTCAAAGACCAATCGTTGTCGTGTTAGCGACTTTTTAATAATAGCGATTTGACTTATTAAAGTCAACCACTTTTTATTATTTTTTTCGCTTCCTGAAGTTTGTTTCGTGAACAACATCAGCGACGTTTATTAATATATCAGCATCCTAAAAAACCGTCAACTATTTTTCTAAAAAAACTTTAATTTTTCTTTGTTTTGTTGAAATGAATAAAAAATGGTTGGCGGATCACCCAAAACACTTCGGATTATCCACACAACCATTTACTTTTTACGATGATTTAGACGACATCTGTTTCTTCGTTTTTTTCTTTCTAACTTCGGGTGAAGCGACTTGAACCGCTTGTCCTGTCTGTTGGAAGCGATGAAGCATTAATACCTGATAAGCGTTCGCAAACACCAATGTGGCTAGTGCCGGCCAGAGCAATGGAATCTCGTCCGTTGTTTGCAAAGCTGGAATCCATTCAATTAACGTAATGACAGTCATTAAGAAAAGTGTCGGGATGAAAGCACTCTTATTTGTTTGTTTCGCCTTACTCGCAGCAACGACCCAAGCGACAATGAGTAACACAAGCATCTCACCGATGTAACGCCACATGTGATCATTACCGAATGCGAGCATCCGTAAGTAGACGGCATCAAAAATCGCAAAAGCGATTAGTAACACTTGAACGCGATTCCATAGACGTGGTCCTCTAAACAAGTCGAGTCCGACTCGATGAATAATCAAATAGGCAAAGAAGCCCATCATGCTGATTCCCGTCCATGTACTCGAATAACTAAGCGCCGTGACAATTGCCTCCCAGGACTGACTGACCAAATAACCCGGGTTCGCCAATAAATTCATCAGGAACCCGAACAACGTCCCGAATACGAGCGTTGTCCAAAACAAACGTAAAAAACCTTGTACTTTCATCTCTCACCGATTCACCCTTCTATTTGTTTAATGACTGCTTGCGCCAACTCGTCATACGTATGCTCGAACGGATGTCCATCCCGATAGACAGAAGGTGCGAAGTCCTCTTCATTGTCGTACGGTTGGCCGAGCGGGATTTGAGCAAGTAGCTTACTCTTCAATGCTTCTGAAAGCTTTTCTCCACCACCGTAACCGAATACGTATTCTTTTTCACCAGTTAGCTTACTTTCGAAATAAGCCATGTTTTCAATAATACCTAATAGTTTGTGGTTCGTTTTGATTGCCATCGCTCCGGCACGAGCCGCAACGAATGCTGCTGTCGCATGAGGTGTCGTGACAATCAATTCCTGACATGATGGGAGCATCGAATGGATATCGAGCGCGACATCCCCCGTTCCCGGCGGTAAGTCGAGCAAGAGATAGTCAAGATCGCCCCACTCGACGTCATTGAAGAAGTTATTTAACATCTTCCCGAGCATCGGTCCACGCCAGATGACCGGCGCATTGTCTTCAACGAAGAATCCCATTGAGATGACTTTTACGCCAAAACGCTCGACTGGAATGATCTTCTCGCCGCGAACAACCGGTCGTTCCTCGATGCCGAGCATATCTGGAACACTGAAGCCGTAAATATCCGCATCAATCAACCCGACCTTTTTACCCGCTCGCGCAAGCGCGACAGCCAAGTTGACGGATACTGTCGATTTTCCTACGCCACCCTTACCAGAAGCGATGGCGATAAACGTCGTCCCTGAGTTTTCACGGAGGATTGCCGGTTTCGTCGCCTCTTTCAAACTTTCATCATTCAATGCCTCAAAGCGAAGCCCGACCGTCTTAAAGCCTTTCCCCTTGAGCAACGTGACGATTTCTTGTTGTAACTGAAGCTGTTCCCCGCTCCCTGTTTGTCCGAGTGCCACTTTTACACTGACATAGTCTTCTTTGATTCGAATGTCTTTTACTCCTGCTGTATCTCCAAGCGTTCGGTTGATCGTCGGATCAACAAGCCCCGCCAATTCCTCGCGTACTTGCTCTACTGTAAGCATATTGCTTCCCCCTTCTAACTGTTTCGATATCAGTATATCAAAAAAAGCGTTTTCTTGACGGGTTCGGAATCGACTATTTCAAACAAAAAACTCTCCACCCGAAAGGATGGAGAGTTCGAACCACATCGCGAAGATTAACGCTTCGAGAATTGTGGTGCGCGACGTGCTGCTTTAAGACCGTATTTTTTACGTTCTTTCATACGAGCGTCACGAGTTAAGAAGCCTTTTTCTTTGAGGCTTGGACGGAATTCTGGGTCCGCTTGAAGAAGCGCACGTGATACGCCGTGGCGAATTGCTCCAGCTTGTCCAGTGTATCCACCACCGTTAACGTTAACGATTACATCGTATTTACCTTCTGTTTCAGTCAATACGAGTGGTGATTTAGCCATCATGATCAAAGTCTCATGACCGAAGTATTCTGAGATATCGCGGCCATTTACAACAACTTTACCGTCACCTGCAACGAGGTGAACGCGAGCCACCGAGTGTTTGCGGCGGCCTGTTCCGTAGTAACGTACATCTGCCATCGTTTAGTTCCTCCCTGTGTCTCGATTAACCGCGAAGTTCGTAAACTTCTGGTTTTTGTGCTTCGTGCTTGTGTTCAGCTCCAGCGTAAACGTGGAGTTTGTTGAATTGTTGACGACCGAGTGATCCTTTTGGAAGCATCCCTTTGATCGCGAGTTCAAGCATACGCTCTGGACGTTTTGCGAGAAGCTCTTTTGCAGTTTGTGATTTCAAACCGCCTGGATGACCTGAATGACGGTAGTAGATCTTGTCATTCAATTTGTTACCAGTCAATTTGATTTTCTCAGCGTTGATGATGATGACGTGGTCTCCGCAATCAACGTGTGGTGTGAAAGTCGGCTTGTGCTTACCGCGAAGAAGTGAAGCTACTTCACTAGTCAAACGACCAAGTGTTTTGCCTTCTGCGTCGATAAGGAGCCATTTGCGTTCTACTTCAGATGCTTTAGCCATGAATGTTGTGCGCATGTGGAATACCTCCTAGAAATGTCTGTTCACTTAATTTTTTGATGCTTTATCATAATCCTAGTTTACGGGGCTAAGATTGTGGTTCATCTCTAAATTTGAAAATGAAATGCCAATGAATATAATACGATTTTATAAGGGGAATGTCAATCTACTTTTTCATAATTCACATTCCACAAATACAAACCGTGTGGGGGGGCGGTAATCCCCGCTACGCGGCGGTCCTTCGCCTCTAGCATTTGTGTGATATCTGCGGGCTGATACTTGCCTCTCCCTACCTCGATGACCGTCCCTACCATGATGCGGACTTGGTTGTATAGAAAACCTGATCCAACGAAACGGAATATGATCTCGTCTCCCATCTCGAGCACTTCTGCTTCATAGATAGTACGGACCCGATCTTCGACTTCTGCCTTTGTCACAGAGAACGACGTAAAGTCGTGGGTCCCAATCAACCGCTCCATCGCTTGACGCATCGCCTCAAGGCTCAGCTTATACGTCACGGTCGCAGCATAGTGCCGACGAAACGGATCCTCGGTCTGACGGATATAATAGCGATACTCTTTTCGCTTCGCACCGTAACGTGCGTGGAACGTATCGTCTATTTCTTCCGCCTGTTTAACGAGGATATCGTTTGGTAGCATGGCGTTTAACGCTTTGACGAAGCGCTCAGCGGGCATCTCTAACGACGTGTCAAAGTGAATCACCTGTCCTAAAGCATGGACGCGAGCGTCTGTACGACCTGAGGCGACGATTTTTACCGGATATCGATGCATACGTGCCAAGACAGATTCAATCTCCGCTTGAATGGTATTGCCATTCGGCTGCACTTGATATCCCGCATAATGTGTCCCATCATAGGCGACAATCAGTTTAATTCGTCTCATCCAATCCCTCTCAATCCAAACAAAATGAGCGTCAACACGATAAAGATGAGTAATACGGCTGTGTCACGCATTTGCCATTCCATTTCACGCAACCTCGTCCGCCCTTCTCCTCCTCGGTAACCACGGGCTTCCATAGCCGTAGCGAGGTCCTCAGCACGCTTAAACGCAGAAATGAACAATGGAATCAAAAGAGGGATAACCCCTTTTAGACGGGATTTCCAAGGTCCACTCATCAAATCGACCCCACGCGCCTGCTGAGCTTTCATAATCCGGTCCGTCTCATCCGCAAGCGTCGGTAGGAAACGGAGTGAAATGGAAAGCATCAACGCAATTTCGTGGGCCGGCACACGAATCCGTTCGAATGGCCGTAGCCCCGCTTCAATCGAATCGGTCAATTCCATCGGTGTCGTCGTTAACGTCACGAGTGTCGTCAACATGACGAGATAAAAGAAGCGAAGCGAGACAATCATCCCCATTCGAATTCCTTCCGAATAAATCGCAATCGGTCCTAATTCGAATAGAAGTGTCCCGTCTCGATTGAATAACAGTTGTAAGATCAACGTGAAGACGATCAAAAATAAGATCATGCGAAGACCGTTCCATAAATAGCGCCACGATAACTGTGACAGTTTGACCGCAAACAACGTGAACGCGAGTAAAAATAAATTCGTCCATAAGTTGTCAGCTAAAAAAACAACTGGGATGAATCCTAAAATGAAGAGCGTCTTGGCACGCGCATCAAGGGAATGAAGCCACGAATGTCCGGGTATATATTGACCGATAATCATGTCGCTCCCCCTTTCAGCCGTTCCGCCACCCAATCCGCCAGCTCGCTCTCGGTTCGTACGAGCGGGATGGACGTTTCTCCAAGAACCGGTGCCATGTCACGAGCGAATCGTAAGACGTGCGGGATGTCGAGCTGGAGACGTCGCACCAGTACCTCGTCTTGGAACAATTCAAACGGGTCTCCATCAAACGCCACCTGACCACGCTCCATCACGATGACGCGCTCCGCATAGGCGAGTACATCATCCATGTCATGCGAGACAAGGATCAACGTAAGGTTCAACTCTTCTCGTAAACGTTTGAATAAGGCGAGCATGTCTCGTCTCCCAATTGGGTCGAGACCCGCTGTCGGTTCATCGACAATGAGCACATCAGGCCGGCTCGCTAAAACACCTGCAATCGCGACACGGCGCATCTGCCCTCCTGAAAGATCAAACGGCGAACGGTCCCATAACGTTTCATCCAAGCCGACGAGACGAAGGGCCTCGTGGGCTCGCTCTTTCGCTTCGGCATCTGTCGCGCCAAAGTTGCGCGGACCGAACATGACGTCGCGTTCGACCGTCTCTTCAAACAATTGGTGCTCTGGATATTGAAAGACGAGCCCAACGCGACGCCGAAGCGGCAAAAGATTCTGTTTCTTGTCACGGCGCGTCCGAATCGGGGTGACAATGATATCATCGACCACCACACGTCCGTCAGTCGGGCGCAATAAGCCGTTCATATGTTGAACAAGTGTCGATTTCCCTGAGCCAGTATGCCCAAGAAACGCAACAAGCGCTCCCGATGGAATGGTTACATTCACATCGCGCAGCGCGGTTCGTTCAAACGGAGTATTCATTTGGTATTGATATGTTACTTCTTCAATGCGTATCGGCATAGATGGTTCACCAACTCCGAATGTTGTAGCATCAGACGATCGAGTGGAATGCCACGTGCCTTCAGTTCGAGTTGCATCCGAACGATAAACGGGACATCTAGTTGAATGTCACGAAGCGTATCTGGATGTTGAAACACGTCTTCAGGTGTGCCGGTCATCGCAATCTTGCCTTTCGACAATGCAATGATACGGTCAGCAAACAACACTTCGTCGAGCTCGTGTGTAATGGCGACAACGGTCATCCCTTCCGAGACGAGCTGTCGTACCGTTTGTAATACCTCTTGTCGCCCAATCGGGTCGAGCATGGAGGTCGCTTCATCGAGCACGAGGACACGCGGGCGCATTGCGAGAGCCGCAGCTATCGCAACGCGCTGCTTTTGTCCACCGGATAACTGATGCGGTTCACGGTCCGCTAGTTCCGATAATCCAACGCGCGCTAGACTGTCATCAATTCGACGAACCATTTCTTGACGTGGAAGTCCCATGTTTTCGAGAGAAAATGCCACATCATCGCGCACGGTCGCCCCGACAAATTGATTGTCGGGATTTTGAAAGACGACCCCGATTCGCGTTCGAACGTCCCACACGTCTGCGGCGTTCGACGGATCGAGTGTCTCGACGCGAACTTCCCCCTGTTCAGGAATGAGAAGTCCGTTCCACAACTTCGTCAGTGTCGACTTGCCAGAACCATTATGGCCGACAATCGCAAGCCATTCCCCTTTATATACATCGAGCGATAGGCCGTTAAGCGCCGGCTCAGACTGTCCAGGGTAATGAAATACGACATCCCGTACCATAATTTGTGATTCCATAGGTCGACTCCTTTCTGATGTGGAAACAGGGCAATACGTCACCGCATGCCCTGTTGACTGCCTAATGAATTAGACGAGTTCGATGATTACAACTTCTGCACCATCGCCGCGGCGTGGGCCGACTTTCATGATGCGCGTGTATCCACCTTGACGTTCAGCGTAGCGTGGTGCCACGTCTTCGAACAATTTTTGGATTGCGTCTTTTTCTCCAGCGTTCTCCTTGCGAACGAATGAAGCTACTTGACGACGGGCATGAAGATCGCCACGTTTCCCAAGAGTGATCAATTTTTCAACGACTGGGCGAAGTTCTTTCGCTTTTTGTTCAGTTGTTTGAATGCGCTCGTTGATGATTAGGTCAGTTGCAAGATCACGCAAAAGCGCCTTGCGTTGCGAGCTTGTACGGCCAAGTTTCGAATAAGCCATTACATTTCCCTCCTTCGGTTGAACTTAGTCTTCTTTACGCAAGCCCAAACCGAGTTCGTCCAACTTGTGTTGAACTTCTTCGAGTGATTTACGTCCGAGGTTACGAACTTTCATCATCTCTTCCTCTGATTTGTTTGCGAGTTCTTGAACAGTGTTGATGCCAGCGCGCTTCAAGCAGTTGTACGAACGAACTGAGAGATCGAGTTCTTCAATCGTCATTTCGAGTACTTTTTCTTTTTGGTCTTCTTCTTTCTCGACCATAATTTCTGCGTTGAGAGCCTCATCTGTCAAACCAACGAAGATGTTCAAGTGTTCAGTCAAAATTTTAGCCCCTAATGATACAGCTTCTTCCGGACGAATTGAACCATCTGTCCACACGTCTAACAAAAGCTTATCGAAGCTAGCGTCTTGACCGACACGTGTTTTATCTACTTCGTAGTTCACGCGTTGAATCGGTGTATAGATCGAATCGATTGGAATGACCCCAATCGGCATATCATCACGTTTGTTATCTTCTGCCTGGACGTAACCACGACCACGGCGAGCAGTCAAACGCATGCGAAGCGTCGCATTGTCAGCGAGAGTCGCGATGTGGAGCTCAGGATTCAAGATTTCAACGTCGCTATCATGGGTAATGTCTGCCGCAGTGACAGCACCGGCACTTGAAACGTTAATCTCAAGCGTTTTCTCTTCTTCCGAGTACACTTTGAGTGCCAACTTCTTGAGGTTGAGTACGATTTGAGTGACGTCTTCGACAACACCGTCAATCGTAGAGAACTCGTGAAGCACGCCATCGATTTGAACCGCTGTTACCGCTGCACCTGGGAGCGATGACAATAGAATTCGACGTAGTGAGTTACCGAGAGTAGTGCCATATCCACGTTCAAGCGGTTCTACTACGAATTTACCAAACGTAGCGTCCTCGCTGATTTCGACCGTTTCGATCTTTGGTTTTTCAATCTCGATCATCTGAACCCCTCCTTGAGTATATCCTGCCGTGCAGTTTGAGCTGCTAAAGTATAAGCTGTCGTGCCAGGTAAACCCCTCACACGCTCAAGCGATTATACGCGGCGACGTTTTGGAGGGCGGCAACCGTTGTGCGGAACTGGAGTTACGTCACGGATTGCAGTAACTTCGAGACCAGTAGCTTGGAGCGCACGGATAGCCGCTTCACGTCCAGCACCAGGACCTTTAACGTTAACTTCTACTGTACGCATACCGTTGTCCATTGCAACTTTCGCTGCAGTTTCAGCAGCCATTTGCGCTGCGAACGGAGTCGATTTACGTGATCCTTTAAATCCAAGGTTACCAGAAGTAGCCCATGAGATCGCGTTACCTTGCGTATCAGTGATTGTGATAATTGTGTTGTTGAATGTAGAACGGATGTGTACCACACCGACTTCAACATGTTTTTTAACTTTACGTTTAGAACGTACGTTTTGCTTACGTTTCGCCATTGTTCAATTCCCTCCTTTACTTCTTCTTGTTCGCTACTGTACGGCGTGGGCCTTTACGAGTACGCGAGTTGTTCTTCGTGTTTTGACCGCGAACAGGGAGACTACGGCGATGACGGATACCGCGGTATGCGCCGATCTCGATCAAACGTTTGATGTTAAGTGAAACTTCACGACGAAGGTCACCTTCAACTTTGATTCCGTCAATTGCTTCACGGATACGGTTGAGTTCATCTTCAGTAAGGTCGCGTGTGCGTGTCTCTTCAGATACGTTAGCAGCCTTCAAAATTTCTTGTGCTTTTGTTTTACCAATACCATAGATGTATGTGAGCGAAATAACGATACGTTTTTCGCGTGGAATATCTACACCAGCAATACGTGCCATGTGTGCACCTCCTCTGAAATTAACCTTGTTTTTGTTTGTGTTTCGGGTTTTCGCAAATTACCATTACTTTACCCTTACGGCGAATAACTTTACATTTTTCGCAAATCGGTTTTACCGACGGTCTTACTTTCATGAGTATACCCTCCTCCTGGAAAAATCGGAGTTACTTATAACGGTACGTAATCCGCCCGCGAGTCAAGTCGTATGGAGACAACTCAACAGTTACGCGGTCACCTGGAAGGATCCGAATGTAGTGCATCCGAATTTTCCCTGAGACGTGCGCGAGCACCGTGTGGCCGTTTTCTAACTCCACTTTAAACATTGCGTTCGGAAGTGGTTCGACAACAGTGCCTTCCACTTCAATGACATCTTGTTTCGCCATCATTTATTCCCCTTTCTATATGAAAATCTTTAGGAGCACAGACGATCTATTGCCATCTACTGTGAGAGAAGGATCCAGAACGGATCAGTATGAAACAATAGAGCCTCATTCACCGGAATCGAGTTTCGTTAAAATCTCGTATCCATCGTCTGTGATGGCGATGGTGTGCTCAAAGTGGGCGCACATGCTACCGTCCACGGTGACAACTGTCCAGTTATCAGCCAGTGTTCGAACATAGCGTTGACCAGCATTAACCATTGGTTCAATGGCTAACGTCATCCCAGTCTTCAGGCGCGGCCCTTTCCCCGGTGGACCATAGTGTGGAATTTGCGGTTCTTCATGCAAATTTTGTCCAACACCATGACCGACGTATTCGCGGACGACAGAAAAGTCATGTGATTCAACATATGCTTGAATCGCATGCGAAATATCTGTCAATCGCCCTCCAGCCTTGGCGTGCTCCAATCCTTTATACAGACTTTCTTCGGTTACGTCAAGTAGCCGCTGTGTCTCTTCTGTGATTGTTCCCACTGGATAAGTCCAAGCGGAATCTCCATGGTATCCATTATAGTAGGCACCGATATCGATTGAGATAATATCTCCATCTTTCAATACCCGTTTTCCTGGAATGCCATGAACAAGCTCTTCGTTCACCGAAGCGCAAACACTACCGGTAAAACCGTTATAGCCTTTGAACGATGGCGTCGCACCTTGGCTGCGAATGTAATCTTCCGCAATCCGGTCGAGCTCAAGCGTCGTGATTCCTGGTTTAATGTGCTGTTTGAGCACCTGGTGCGTTCGAGCAACAATTTGCCCAGCCTCACGCATAATCGCAATTTCACGAGGCGTCTTCGTGATGATCATTCAGTATCACCGAGTAATGCTTTGACATCGGCATATACGACATCGATTGGACGATCTCCATCCAATGTACGAAGATACCCTTTTTCAGCGTAAAAGTCAATGAGTGGTTTCGATTGCTCGATGTTGACGTCAAGGCGACGGCGAACCGTTTCCTCTTTATCGTCTTCACGTTGCATGAGTGCCGACCCATCCACATCACAGATGCCTTCCACTTTTGGTGGGTTGAAGATCACGTGATATGTCGCACCACACGTTGGGCAGATCCAACGACCTGTCAAGCGTGGAACGAGAATTTCCGCATCCACATCGATGTTGACGACGTGGTCAATCTGTTTCCCCAAATCTTTAAGCAAACTTTCGAGTGCCTCTGCTTGAGCAACAGTACGCGGGAATCCATCGAGTAAGAAACCTTTTTCTGTGTCATCTTGGCTAAGGCGTTCACGTACGATTCCGATTGTTACCTCGTCCGGTACGAGTTCACCTTTATCCATGAATGACTTGGCTTCTTTACCGAGTGGCGTTCCGCCTTTGATTGCCGCACGAAACATGTCGCCTGTCGAAATGTGAGGGATTTGGTACTCTTCTACGATTTTAGCAGCTTGAGTCCCTTTCCCAGCACCCGGTAAGCCCATGAGTACTAGATTCATCTCGGTTAGCCTCCAGTTTTGATTTTCACGAAGGGCTTGTAAACACGACAGGAAGGAAGGGTCAACCCTTCCTTCCGCTTTAACGGATAAAGCCTTTATAGTGTCGTTTTACAAGTTGACTTTCGATTTGTTTCATCGTTTCGAGGGCTACCCCGATGACGATCAACAAGCTCGTTCCTCCGATTTGAACGGAAGTTGGAAGACCGGCAAGCTTAATGAAGATTGTCGGCATGATCGCCACGAGCGATAAGAAGATCGCTCCGAAGAAAGTCAATCGATACAGCAACTTCGTGATGTACTGTTCTGTTTGCGCCCCAGGACGAATCCCAGGAATATAACCACCTTGCTTCTGCAGGTTTTCTGCCATTTGCTCAGGGTTGACCTGAATAAATGTATAGAAGTAGGCAAACGCAATGATTAACGCAACGTAAATCGACATTCCGATTGGCGCCGTCGTGTCAAAGTACGTCTGTAATTTTTGCGTTGTCTCCGGCGAAGCAATGAAGCTTGCAACAGTTGGTGGTGTTACCATGAAGGAAATCGCGAAGATAACCGGGATAACACCTGCTGCGTTTAGTTTGATTGGCAAGTGCGTTGACTGACCGCCCACTGGGGTACGGTTCGCCGTGCGTTTTGCATATTGGATTGGAATTTTGCGTGCCGCTTGTTGAACATAAATGATCCCAACCGTCACAGCCAAAATAACAAGTGCCAATACAACCAAGTAAACGATATTAATGAACAATGCATCTCCAGCGTTTTGGAGTTTTGTTTCATAAATCTGCGTGAAGATTCTTGGGAACCCGGCGACGATACCGGCGAAGATAATGATGGAAATACCATTCCCAACACCTTTCTCCGTTGTCATTTCACCAAGGAACATCAAGAACGCTGTACCCGCAGTGAGTACAATCGCGATCACAAAGTAAGTTGCCGTTCCCCACGTCTCATTGACGAGACCTGGGTAGAGGCGGTTAAATCCAAACGACAGTGAAGTCGCTTGGACAAAGCCTAAGATGATCGTCCCATAGCGCGTGACCGTCGCTAACTTTTTACGGCCCGCCTCTCCTTGTTTAGCCCATTCGGCAAACTTTGGAACGACGTCCATTTGTAAAAGTTGCACAACGATCGATGCCGTAATGTACGGCATGATCCCCATTGCGAACAAGGAGAAGTTCTGTAAAGCATTTCCTCCAAACAAGTTCAAGAAGTCAAGAAGACCTCCTGAGTCAAAACGCAACACATCCGTATTCACCATCGGCACCGGGATATGAGCCCCGATGCGGAAAATGATGATGATTGCGAGTGTGAAGAGAATACGCTGTCGAATATCTTTCACGCGCCACATATTGGAGATCGTCTGAAACATCAGATCACCTCAACTGTACCGCCAGCTGCTTCGATTGCTTCTTTCGCTGCACCCGAGAACTTGTTGGCTTTTACAGTCAATTTAGTTTCAAGCTTGCCGTTAGCAAGGACCTTGATTCCGTCTTTAGCAGAGCTGACAACACCAGTCTCGATTAAGAGTTCTGGAGTAACTTCAGTACCTGCTTCGAAACGGTTAAGCGTGTCTAGGGAAACAACCGCGTACTCTTTACGAGTTGGGTTGTTGAAACCGCGTTTTGGAAGACGACGGTAAAGTGGGTTTTGTCCACCTTCAAATCCTGGACGAACGCCACCGCCCGAACGAGCTTTTTGACCTTTGTGTCCACGACCAGAAGTTTTACCGTTACCAGTCGCCATACCGCGACCGACACGGTTACGTTCGTGACGTGAACCTGGAGTTGGCTTCAATTCATGGAGTTTCATAGTGGCACCTCCTTATTTATTAAAATCTTTATTATTCGTTGATTTCTTTTACAGTCACAAGGTGCGACACTTTATTGATCATACCGCGCATCGCGACGTTGTCTGGGACAACGACCGTTTGATGCATTTTGCGAAGACCGAGTGTACGTACAGTAACACGCTGACCTTCCGGACGACCAATTGTGCTGCGTGTGAGGGTGATTGCGAGTTTCGCCATGTCTAGTTCCCTCCCTTAGTTAAGAAGTTCTTCTACGCTTTTACCACGTAGTTTAGCAACTTCCTCTGCTTTTTTGAGCTCAGTCAAGCCCTGTACCGTCGCACGGACGATGTTGATCGGTGTGTTTGAACCTAACGATTTCGAAAGGATGTCACCTACACCTGCAAGTTCGAGCACCGCACGAACTGGACCACCAGCGATAACCCCAGTACCTTCAGAAGCTGGTTTCATGAATACACGACCTGCTCCGAATACTCCTGTGATTTCGTGTGGAATTGTTGTACCAACCATAGGTACTTGTACCATGTTTTTCTTAGCGGCTTCAATAGCCTTGCGAATCGCTTCTGGCACCTCTTGTGCCTTACCTGTACCGAAACCGACGTGACCATTTTTGTCACCTACGACTACGAGAGCAGCAAAACGGAAGCGGCGGCCACCTTTTACGACTTTCGCGACGCGGTTTACGGTAACAACGCGTTCTTCAAGTTGTTCCATGTTAACGTCTAACTGGCGCATCGAGTGTCCCCTCCTTTTTATTAGAATTTAAGACCTGCTTCACGAGCTGCTTCTGCAACAGCTTTGACGCGGCCATGATAGAGGTATCCACCACGGTCGAACACAACTGTGTCGATACCTTTCTCGAGTGCACGTTCTGCAGCAAGTTTACCAACAGCTTTCGCTGCTTCAACGTTACCGCCATTTGTAAGATCGAGAGCTTTATCTTTCGAAGATGCAGACACAAGCGTTGTTTGTGCCGCGTCATCGATAAGTTGAACGTAAATATGCTTGCTCGAACGGAATACGTTCAAACGTGGACGAGCTGCTGTCCCCGTGATCGTACGACGTACGCGAGCATGACGTTTTTTACGAACTGCATTTTTATCTGCCTTTGTGATCATTTATGCCACTCCTTTCCGTTCATTTCGTGACGAATTACTTACCAGTCTTACCTTCTTTACGGCGAATACGTTCATCAGAGTAACGAACACCTTTACCTTTGTAAGGTTCTGGAGCACGGTACGAGCGGATTTGAGCAGCAACGTGACCGACGCGCTCTTTGTTAATCCCTTTTACGATGATTTGCGTGTTTGAAGGAACTTCGATTTCGATACCTTCCTCAGCAACGTACTCGATTGGGTGCGAGTAGCCGAGGTTGAGGACGAGTTTGTTACCTTGCTTCGTAGCACGGTAACCAACCCCCGAGATCTCAAGTGTTTTTTGGAATCCGTTCGACACACCTTGTACCATGTTGGCAATAAGGGCACGTGTCGTACCGTGAATTGTACGGCTTTCTTTCGATTCGTCTGGACGAACAACCGTCAATTCGTTCTCTTCAACTTTGATTTCCAATGCCGGGTTAGCTGAAAGCGAAAGTTCACCTTTAGCACCTTTTACTGTGACCGTGTTGTCATTAGCAACTGTTACAGTAACGCCAGCAGGAATCGTAACTGGTTTTTTACCAATACGTGACATTGATTACACCTCCGTTCTTGTTAGAAAAGTGACTTACCAGATGTAGGCGAGCACTTCGCCGCCGACTTGTTGTTGGCGAGCTTCTTTATCAGTCATAAGACCTTTAGATGTCGAAAGAACTGCGATCCCGAGTCCTCCGAGTACTTTAGGTACTTCATCAGCTTTTGCGTATACGCGAAGACCTGGTTTCGAAATACGTTTGAGACCAGTGATTACACGTTCGTTGCTTGCTCCATATTTAAGGAAAAGACGAAGTGTACCTTGTTTAGCGTCCTCGATATATTCAACATCGCGAATGAAACCTTCACGCTTAAGGATTTCAGCGATCTCACGTTTAATGTTCGAAGCTGGAAGCTCCATTTTTTCATGGCGAACCATGTTAGCGTTACGGATACGTGTAAGCATATCTGCAATAGGGTCTGTCATTACCATGCGATGTACCTCCTTTCACACTGTTAGTGGATTACCAGCTTGCTTTTTTAACACCAGGGATTTGACCTTTGTATGCAAGATCACGGAACTTGATACGGCTGATCCCGAATTTACCCATGTAACCATGCGGACGACCTGTGATGCTGCAACGGTTGTGCAAGCGTACAGGTGACGAGTTACGTGGCAATTTGCTGAGTCCGATATAATCGCCTTCAGCTTTCAACTTCGCACGCTTTTCAGCGTACTGGGCAACGAGTTTCTCGCGTTTAAGTTCGCGATTCACCATTGACTTTTTAGCCATGTTGTCGACCTCCCTCTAGATTATTTTTGGAATGGCATACCGAGAAGTGTGAGCAATTCACGTGCTTCTTCGTCTGTGTTTGCTGTTGTAACAACAACGATGTCCATACCGCGTACTTTAGATACTTTATCGTAATCGATCTCAGGGAAAATAAGTTGCTCTTTCACGCCAAGCGTGTAGTTACCGCGTCCGTCGAATGCTTTCTTCGATACACCGCGGAAGTCACGTACACGTGGAAGTGAAACAGTTACCAATTTGTCGAGGAAATCGTACATGCGCTCGCCACGAAGTGTAACCTTCGCACCGATTGGCATACCTTCACGAAGTTTGAAACCAGCGATTGATTTCTTCGCTTTCGTTACGAGTGGTTTTTGACCTGAAAGAATTGTTAATTCTTCAACTGCCATATCAAGTGCTTTCGAGTTCGAAACAGCGTCACCTACACCCATGTTGATGACAATCTTTTCGACTTTCGGTACTTGCATGACCGAGTCATAGTTGAATTTATCCATCATCGCTTTCACGATGTCGCTTTTATACTTCTCTTGCAAACGGTTCATAGTCGAATGGACCTCCTTTCGTCACGTTCTTCTTATTTATCGAGTGATTCGCCCGATTTCGCGACACGAACTTTTTTACCATCGACTACTTTGAAACCAACACGAGTTGGTTTGCCAGTTTTAGGGTCGAGTGGCATTACGTTCGAGACGTGAATTGGTGCTTCGATCTCAAGGATCCCGCCTTGTGGATTCGCTTGTGAAGGTTTCGCGTGTTTTTTCATCACGTTTACGCCTTCAACCACTACGCGGTTTTTGCTTGGCATAGCTTTGAGGATAACCCCTTGCTTGCCTTTATCTTTACCAGACATTACCTGGACTGTATCGCCTTTTTTAACATGCATCGTTTGCGCACCTCCTTATAGGATTGAAATTGGAAATTAAAGTACTTCCGGTGCCAACGAAACGATCTTCATGAATTCTTTTTCACGAAGTTCACGTGCAACTGGCCCGAAGATCCGTGTGCCGCGTGGGCTCTTGTCATCTTTGATAATGACTGCTGCGTTCTCATCGAAACGGATGTACGAACCATCTTTACGACGAGCGCCGCGTTTTGTACGAACGACAACTGCTCTGACAACGTCACCTTTTTTAACAACGCCACCTGGTGTTGCTTGTTTTACCGTTGCGACGATGATGTCACCGATGTTTGCAGTCTTACGACCAGAACCACCGAGGACTTTAATTGTCAACAGTTCACGCGCGCCAGAGTTGTCTGCTACTTTCAAGCGAGATTCTTGTTGAATCATGCGAGTGTACCTCCCTCCGGATGTTTAATAAATCCGAACTGTTATTAGATGATTACTGATTCTTCTACTACTGTTACAAGACGGAAACGTTTGTCTTTAGAAAGAGGACGTGTTTCCGCGATGCGAACGATATCGCCCACTTTAGCGACGTTGTTCTCATCGTGTGCTTTATATTTCTTCGTGTAGTTTACACGTTTGCCATAAAGTTTATGACGAACCTTTGTTTCTACTGCGACGACGATCGTTTTGTCCATTTTGTCAGACACGACGCGACCAGTGAACACTTTACGGTTGTTGCGTTCCATGAGTGTTACCTCCTCTCAAGAATCCGATGTAATTAGCCGTTGTTGATGCCGAGTTCGCGTTCACGAAGAATCGTTTTAGCACGCGCAATCGACTTGCGTACTTCACGGATACGAGCAGGATTCTCAAGCTGACCTGTAGCAAGTTGGAAGCGAAGGTTAAAGAGTTCTTCTTTCCACTCGCCCACTTTACCGTTGAGCTCTTCAGTTGTTGATTGACGGAGATCAGTTGCTTTCATTCGTATCACCACCATTTTCTTCACGTTTCACGAACTTACATTTTACTGGAAGTTTGTGCGATGCAAGACGAAGTGCCTCACGTGCCACTTCCTCAGATACACCTGCGATTTCGAACATTACTTTGCCAGGCTTAACTACAGCTACCCAGCCTTCTGGAGCACCTTTACCCGAACCCATTCGGACTTCGAGAGGCTTTTTAGTGTACGGCTTGTGTGGGAAGATCTTGATCCACACTTTACCACCACGTTTCATATAACGTGTCATTGCAATACGTGCTGATTCGATTTGACGGTTTGTAATCCAGCTCGCTTCGAGAGCTTGGAGACCGAACTCACCGAAGTGTACAGTTGTGCCGCGTTTAGCGTTCCCGCGCATTTTACCACGGTGTACACGACGATATTTCACGCGTTTAGGTAACAACATAGTGTGTTGCCTCCTTCCTGAAAGAGTGTTTATTATTCAGCGTTTTTCGCTGTGTTGTTTTTTGTTGGAAGAACTTCACCGTGGTATAACCAAACTTTTACGCCGATTTTACCGTAAGTTGTGTCAGCTTCAGCTGTTCCGTAGTCGATGTCGGCACGGAGTGTGTGAAGTGGAACTGTTCCTTCCGAGTACTTCTCTGAACGAGCGATATCAGCGCCACCAAGACGACCAGAAACTTCTGTTTTGATCCCTTTGATGCCAGTACGCATCGAACGTTGAATAGATTGTTTCATTGCACGACGGAATGATACGCGACCTTCCAATTGACGAGCAATGTTTTCTGCTACAAGCTTCGCAACAGCGTCAGCGTTTTTCACTTCAACAACGTTGATGTGAACGCGTTTTCCGTCAGCGATTTTTGTAATGTGTTTACGGAGTGATTCGATTTCAGAACCACCTTTACCGATTACCATACCTGGCTTCGCAGTGTGAAGCGAAATGTTCACGCGGTTTGCAGCGCGTTCGATTTCAACTTTAGAAACACTAGCATCCTTCATTTTGTTTTCGATGTATTCACGAATAACGAAGTCTTCATGAAGGAGATCAGCGTAGTCTTTCTCAGCGTACCAACGCGAATCCCAGTCTTTGATAACACCAACGCGAAGACCGTGCGGATTTACCTTTTGACCCACTACATATCCCTCCTTATTTCTCAGTTACCACGATGTGGATGTGGCTTGTGCGTTTGTTAATACGGCTTGCGCGACCCATCGCACGTGGGCGGAAGCGTTTGAGTGTTGGACCTTCGTTTACGTAAGCTTCTGTTACAACGAGGTTCTCAATGTTCATATCGTAGTTGTGCTCTGCGTTAGCAATCGCTGATTTTAATACTTTTTCAACGACTGGCGATGCTGCCTTGTTCGTGTGAGCAAGGACAGAGAGCGCTTCGCCGACTTGTTTCCCGCGAATTAAGTCTACAACGAGACGTGCTTTGCGAGGAGCAAGACGGACCATATTAGCTGATGCTTTAGCTTGCATGGATTTGACCTCCCCTCAAATTACCGTTTCGTTTTCTTGTCTGATCCGTGACCTTTGTACGTGCGTGTTGGAGCGAATTCACCAAGTTTGTGACCAACCATGTCTTCTGTCACGAATACTGGTACGTGTTTACGACCATCGTGCACACCGAACGTGTGACCCATGAATTCTGGGAAGATCGTCGAGCGACGTGACCAAGTTTTGATGACTTGCTTCTCACCAGATTCGTTGAGTTTGTCAACTTTAGCGAGTAAGTGGTGATCTGCGAATGGACCTTTTTTCAAGCTGCGACCCATGTTAGAACCTCCCTTTGGAATGATTCGGGAACGGCCCTTTCGAACCGCCCGAGAATCATGTAGTAATTATTTCTTACGGCGACGAAGGATGTACATGTCGCTCGATTTGTTTTTCTTACGAGTCTTAAGACCAAGAGCTGGTTTACCCCAAGGAGTAAGTGGGCCCGAACGACCGATTGGCGCACGACCTTCACCACCACCGTGTGGGTGATCAACCGGGTTCATTACAGAACCACGTACTGTTGGGCGTTTGCCTAACCAACGTGAACGTCCTGCTTTACCGATGTTTACGAGTTCGTGTTCTTCGTTACCAACTGAACCGATTGTCGCGCGGCAAGTGCCGAGGAACAAGCGTGATTCACCTGATTGAAGACGAACGATGACGTACTTGCCGTCACGTCCTTGGATTTGTGCCGATGCACCAGCCGCACGAACTAGCTGACCGCCTTTACCAGGCTTAAGCTCGATGTTGTGGATTGTTGTACCGACAGGGATGTTTACGAGTGGAAGAGCGTTCCCCACTTTGATATCCGCTTCAGGACCAGACATGATTTCCATGCCTACTTTGATGCCCTTAGGAGCGAGGATGTAACGTTTCTCACCATCTACATAGTTGATGAGTGCGATGTTCGCTGAACGGTTTGGATCGTATTCGATCGTTGCTACGCGTCCTGCAACGCCATCTTTGTTACGTTTGAAATCGATGATACGGTATTTACGCTTGTGACCGCCACCTTGGTGACGAACAGTCAAGCGACCTTGGTTGTTACGTCCGCCTTTTTTCGAAAGCTTTTCAGTTAACGATTTTTCAGGGCGATTCGTTGTGATCTCTGCAAAGTCGAGAGATGTCATGTTACGACGACCGTTAGTGGTCGGCTTAAACTTTTTGATTGCCATCGAGGATTCCCTCCTTTTCTTCTAAGGTAGTTAATTAACCGAGGAAGTCGATTGTGTTGCCTTCAGCAAGGGTTACGATCGCTTTTTTACGACGAGCTGTGTAACCAGAGTGACGACCGACACGTTTCGCTTTCGGTTTGTAGTTCATTGTGTTTACCGAAGCAACTTTCACGTTGAAGATTGTTTCGATAGCGTGTTTCACTTGCGATTTAGTCGCTTTTACGTCGATTTCGAAAACGTATTTGTTAGCTTCCATGAGGCTAACTGAACGCTCAGTGATGATCGGACGTTTGATGATATCGTATGCTTGAGCCATTATGCAAGCACCTCCTCTACCTTCGCAACCGCATCTTTAGTGAAGATGACTTTGTCGTTAGCAACGAGGTCAAGAACGTTTACGCCTGCTGCGTCGATCACAGTCACTCCTGGGATGTTACGAGCTGCGAGAGCGATAGTCTCATTGTAGTCCGCTGTGACTACAAGAGCCTTACGTTCTACTGATAAGCTGTTGAGTACAGCAGCCATATCTTTTGTTTTTGGTGCATCGAAAGCAAGGCCTTCGAGGACGATGATTTCGTTGTTTTGTACTTTCGACGAAAGAGCCGAGAGAAGTGCTAAACGACGAACCTTCTTAGGAAGTTTGTAAGAGTATGAACGTGGTGTTGGACCGAAGACTGTACCACCACCAACCCATTGTGGTGAGCGGATAGAACCTTGGCGCGCACGACCAGTTCCCTTTTGTTTCCATGGTTTACGGCCGCCACCGCGTACTTCCGAGCGACCTTTCGTATCGTGAGTACCTTGACGGCGTGATGCTTGTTGCATGACGATTGCGTCGTAAAGTACTGATTCGTTTGGCTCGATTCCGAAGATGGCTTCTGCCAATTCGATTTCGCCAACTTGTGAACCTGTTTGGTTAAGCAAAGCTACTTTAGGCATTCGTAATTCCTCCTTTCCGTGCAGTTAATTAGTTACCTTTGACCGCTGATTTGATGATGACGTTCGATTTACGAGCGCCTGGGATAGCACCTTTCACGAGGAGAAGGCCACGTTCCACATCAACTTTAACGACTTCAAGGTTTTGAATTGTTTTACGCTCTCCACCCATTTGACCAGGAAGAAGTTTCCCTTTAAATACGCGGTTAGGAGCGACAGGACCCATCGAACCAGGACGACGGTGGTAGCGCGAACCGTGAGCCATTGGTCCACGTGATTGTCCGTGACGCTTGATCGCACCTTGGAATCCTTTACCTTTCGATGTACCTGTTACGTCTACTAATTCACCTGCAGCGAAAATGTCTGCCTTAATCTCTTGACCGATTTCGTATCCTTCTACTGAAGTACGAACTTCTTTGATGAAGCGCTTAGGTGTCGCGTTTGCTTTCGCAGCGTGACCTTTTGATGGTTTGTTTTGACGTGATTCTTTGATGTCTCCGAAACCAAGTTGAACTGCTTCGTAACCGTCTGTGTCAACTGTTTTAAGTTGAAGAACGACGTTACCTTCTACAGCAACTACTGTTACTGGTACAACTTCGCCTGCTTCGTTGAAGATTTGAGTCATACCAAGTTTTGTTCCTAAGATTCCTTTAGCCATGAGATACACCTCCTGTTAATAATTAATTGTCTCTTCTGGCTAGTATCTACTATATGAAGAATTAAAGTTTGATTTCGATGTCTACACCTGATGGTAACTCGAGACGCATAAGCGAATCGACTGTTTTCGGTGTTGGGTTTACGATGTCGATCAAGCGTTTGTGTGTACGCATTTCGAACTGCTCACGAGCATCTTTGTACTTGTGAACCGCACGAAGAATCGTGTAAACCGATTTTTCAGTTGGGAGCGGGATTGGACCCGATACCTTTGCACCTGAACGCTTCGCAGTGTCAACGATCTTCTCAGCTGATTGATCGAGAACGCGATGGTCATATGCTTTTAAACGAATACGAATTTTTTCATTTGCCATGTTTGTTTCCCTCCTTTGTCGCCTACTTTAAAAATAGACAATTCTCCGCGGAAATTTCCACACCGGCCATGGCAATGCTGCCTGGCGTGTCATAACCTCCCGCTTCAACGCAGCGTGCTTGTGTCAGCAGAGGCATCCGATCATTGCAAATCAACGATTGGACCCGTTTTCTGCTGTAAAGTCTCTCACCACTCGCACAAACACTTAATCATTATATCTAATCTGGTCATGGAATGCAAGATTAGATTTTTGAAGTTGCTGGTTGTCTGATGAGTTGCTCAACGTTCCCTAATGTAACAAGATTCGCGAGCTTTTGCAAGCAAAAATTCATTCTTTTATTGAACTATTTTTCAAACGAACTCCCATGTCAACTCGACCTAGCGTTTCATCACCTCTCCAAAACGCTCTGTCACCCCTTCTATGACCGATTGTGGCGCTCGTTTTAAACAGTCTTGAACAATTCCTTCATTAACACTGTGCGTCTTGAAATAGCGGAGCAATGACGCTAATTTATCCTCTCGTCCGATGACCGTGTAAAGGACGACCCACTCTTCTAGGTGCATCCATTGTCCATCTGGTTCAATGAAAGGATGCGTATAGATTCCGTCGGTACACTTCATTCGGAAACTAGACATGACGTCCACATCTGTTCCCTCGAATATATACTCTCCAAAGTAGGTCGTTACGTATGCGTCGTGAGGATCTGATGGTTTCTTCTCCCCAGCACGACTAAGTACGCGATCGATTTTTTCAAACTGGTCCGGTTCAACAAAAACATCGATGTCATTCGTTACCTCGACGATGCCATGATGCTTTAACAGCTCAGAACCGCCAATGCGATACTCAATCCCATTCAAGCGACAAATAGTCTCTAGTTGCTTCAGCATGACGCCACTCCTTTCTCGTATGCCTCATCTTACCATGTTGTGATGGAAACACAAAAAAGCAGCCCGCATATTGCGGACTGCTTAATGTTGTTCAGTTGAATCAATCGATTACTCGATGATTTCTGTTACTGAACCAGCACCTACAGTACGGCCACCCTCACGGATAGAGAAACGTGTACCGTCTTCGATCGCGATTGTAGAAATCAATTCGATCGTCAACTCGATGTTGTCTCCTGGCATTACCATTTCAGTACCTTCTGGAAGGTGAACGATACCTGTTACGTCAGTTGTACGGAAGTAGAACTGCGGACGGTAGTTCGCGAAGAATGGCGTGTGACGGCCACCCTCTTCTTTAGAAAGAACGTAGATTGATGCTTTGAATTTAGAGTGTGGTGTGATTGAACCTGGCTTAGCAAGTACTTGTCCACGCTCGATGTCGTCACGTGATACACCACGGAGAAGTGCACCGATGTTGTCGCCAGCTTCAGCATAGTCAAGAAGCTTACGGAACATCTCTACACCAGTACATACAGTTTTCTTCGTTTCTTCTGTAAGACCAA
Organism: Exiguobacterium sp. S3; assembly: GCF_018617295.1. Classification (GTDB taxonomy): domain Bacteria; phylum Bacillota; class Bacilli; order Exiguobacteriales; family Exiguobacteriaceae; genus Exiguobacterium; species Exiguobacterium profundum. The sequence goes on along the minus strand of NZ_JACSJW010000008.1, from coordinate 30,799 downwards.
CGATTTCGATCTCGTCGTTGACGCGGAGAACACCACGCTCAACACGACCAGTCGCTACAGTACCACGACCAGTGATTGAGAATACGTCCTCAACAGGCATCATGAAGTCTTTTTCAGTGTCACGAACTGGTTCTGGGATGTACTCATCAACAGCGTTCATGAGTTCCATAACTTTTTCTTCCCACTGAGCTTCACCGTTAAGTGCGCCAAGTGCAGAACCTTTGATTACAGGGAGGTCGTCGCCTGGGAAGTCGTATTCAGAAAGAAGTTCACGGATTTCCATTTCAACGAGTTCGAGAAGCTCTTCGTCGTCTACCATGTCAACTTTGTTCATGAATACTACGATGTAAGGAACACCTACTTGACGTGAAAGAAGGATGTGCTCACGTGTTTGTGGCATTGGGCCATCTGTTGCAGATACAACGAGGATCGCGCCGTCCATTTGAGCAGCACCAGTGATCATGTTTTTAACATAGTCAGCGTGTCCTGGGCAGTCAACGTGTGCGTAGTGACGCTTGTCAGTTTCGTACTCGATGTGAGCTGTTGCGATTGTGATACCGCGCTCGCGCTCTTCTGGAGCACCATCGATTTGGTCGAACTTAGTAGCTGTTTTACCTTGTGCACGTGAAAGTACAGCAGAGATTGCTGCAGTCAAAGTTGTTTTACCGTGGTCAACGTGGCCAATTGTACCAACGTTAACGTGCGGCTTAGAACGGTCGAATTTTTCTTTACCCATTCTAGATTCCTCCTCTATTAAACGATTAGTTTTATTTAACTAGGAAGACGTAGGCTACTTTTAACATACGTCCTCCTTAGCTTACAACAATCAATCTAGCGATACAACCGTTATTAGCCGTTCGCTTTTTTGACGATTTCTTCAGCGATTGATTTCGGTACTTCTTCGTAGTGATCGAAGTGCATCGAGTACGTTCCGCGTCCTTGTGTACGTGAACGAAGTGATGTTGCGTAACCGAACATTTCTGAAAGTGGAATCATCGCTTTAACGACTTGTGCGTTACCGCGAGCTTCCATACCTTCTACGCGTCCACGGCGTGACGTGACGTCACCCATGATGTCACCCATGTATTCTTCTGGGATAACAACTTCAACACGCATCATTGGCTCAAGGATAACAGCTTTCGCTTGGTCCTTAAGTTGTTTAACCGCCATCGAAGCAGCAACTTTAAACGCCATCTCGTTCGAGTCGACATCGTGGTACGAACCGAATACGAGACGAGCTTTAACGTCTACTACTGGGTAACCAGCGAGGATACCGTTTTCGAGAGCTTCTTCAATCCCGTTTTGAACAGCAGGGACGTATTCACGTGGTACAACACCACCGACGATCTTGTTCTCGAACTCGAATCCAGCGCCTTCTTCGTTCGGCTCGAATTCTACGACAACGTGACCGTACTGACCGCGTCCACCAGACTGACGAACGAATTTCGAATCGATCTTCGCAGCGCCACGGATTGTTTCACGGTAAGCAACTTGTGGTGCACCAACGTTAGCTTCTACTTTGAATTCGCGACGCATACGGTCAACGAGGATGTCAAGGTGAAGCTCACCCATACCAGAGATGATCGTTTGACCAGTCTCAGGGTTTGTTTCAGTGCGGAATGTTGGATCTTCTTCTGCGAGTTTCGCAAGAGCTTGACCCATCTTATCTTGGTCTGCTTTCGATTTAGGCTCGATTGCAACCGAGATAACTGGTTCTGGGAACGTCATTGACTCGAGAACGATGTTATCTTTCTCAGAGCAAAGCGTGTCACCAGTAGTCGTGTCTTTGAAACCAACAGCAGCGGCGATGTCACCAGCGAATACCATTGGAATCTCTTCACGGCTGTTTGCGTGCATTTGAAGGATACGACCGAGACGCTCACGCTTCCCTTTAGTCGAGTTCTTCACGTATGATCCTGCTTCAGCTGTACCAGAGTACACGCGGAAGAACGTCAATTTACCGACGTAAGGGTCAGTCATAACTTTGAACGCAAGTGCTGAGAATGGAGCTTCATCAGAAGGCTCACGCGTGATTTCTTCTTCTGTATCGAGGTTGATCCCTTTGATTGACTCTACATCAACTGGTGATGGGAGGTAATCAACAACGGCGTTAAGCATGAGCTGAACACCTTTGTTCTTGAAGGCAGAACCAACGAGTACAGGGTAGAATTCAACGCTAAGTGTCGCTTGACGGATTGCAGCTTTCAATTCATCGATTGAAATCTCTTCACCTTCAAGGTACTTCATCATCAACTCTTCGTTGAAGTCAGCAACACCTTCGATCAATTGACCACGAAGTTCTTCAGCTTGGTCAGCCATGTCAGCTGGGAAGCCGTCTATTACTTCGATGTCAGTACCGAGGTCGTTGTTGTACATGTAAGTCTTCATTTCAACGAGATCGATGATCCCTTTGAAATCGTCCTCTGCTCCGATTGGGAGTTGGATCGCGTAAGCGTTCGCTTGAAGACGATCGTGGAGCGTCTTCACAGAGTACAAGAAGTCTGCGCCGATTTTATCCATCTTGTTGACGAATACGACACGTGGTACACCATATGTCGTCGCTTGACGCCATACAGTTTCTGTTTGTGGTTCTACACCTGACTGAGCGTCAAGTACAGCAACCGCACCATCAAGTACACGGAGTGAACGTTCAACTTCTACAGTGAAGTCTACGTGTCCAGGTGTATCGATGATGTTTACACGGTGGCCATTCCACTGTGCAGTTGTCGCAGCCGAAGTGATTGTGATTCCACGCTCTTGCTCCTGCTCCATCCAGTCCATTTGTGAAGCACCTTCGTGCGTTTCACCAATTTTATGGATACGACCTGTGTAATAAAGAATACGTTCAGTTGTTGTCGTTTTACCGGCATCGATGTGAGCCATGATCCCGATGTTACGAGTATTCTTTAGGGAGAATTCTCTTGCCATACTGGGTATTCTCCTTCCGCATGTTTGATTTTCGTGTGCGCGCACACGATATGATTATACCCGAAAGCCACTCCGTTAAGCCATGCTTGGCGGAGTGGACTTTACGATTAAATTACCAACGATAGTGAGCAAACGCTTTGTTAGCTTCTGCCATCTTATGCATGTCTTCGCGTTTCTTAACAGATGCACCAGTGTTGTTGGCTGCATCCATGATTTCGTTCGCGATACGTTGCTCCATCGTTTTTTCGTTGCGGAGACGAGCGTAGTTCACGAGGTAACGAAGACCAAGTGTTGTACGGCGCTCTGGACGAACTTCTACAGGAACTTGGTAGTTAGCTCCACCTACACGGCGTGCTTTAACTTCAAGTACAGGCATGATGTTGTTCATTGCTTCTTCGAACACTTCCATAGGCTCTTTGCCTGAGCGTTCAGCGATGATGCCAAATGCGTTGTAAATGATAGTTTGAGCTGTACCTTTTTTACCGTCTAACATGACACGGTTAATGAGGCGAGTTACCAATTTCGAGTTGTAGATCGGATCTGCGATAACGTCACGACGTTCTGCACGGTTTTTACGCATCCGAGTACCCTCCTTTCAAAATTTCAATTGTAGTTTAGTTTGCGAGAATTACTTCTTCGCAGCTTTCGGACGTTTCGTACCGTATTTAGAACGGCCTTGCATACGTCCATCAACACCTGCAGTGTCAAGCGCACCACGAACGATGTGGTAACGTACCCCTGGTAAGTCTTTTACACGTCCTCCACGGATAAGAACAACGCTGTGCTCTTGAAGGTTGTGGCCAATACCTGGGATGTACGCAGTCACTTCGATTTGGTTAGTCAAACGAACACGAGCATACTTACGAAGCGCCGAGTTCGGTTTCTTCGGAGTCATTGTACCAACACGTGTACAAACACCACGTTTTTGTGGTGAGCTCACGTTTGTTTGTGACTTGATGAAACTGTTGTAACCTTTGTTAAGTGCTGGAGAGTCAGATTTCACGACTTTCGATTTACGTCCTTTACGGACTAACTGGTTAATAGTAGGCATCTTTGAAGATCCTCCCTTCCTGAATGTTGCTATTTTCTAGTCCCACCGACCCGGGTGGTTCATTTAAGGTCATAACGAAACGTTTTTACGAGGCGTAGGCATTCCATGACCTCGCAAAAACGTGAGTTATACCTTGAAAGTGGCAATTGTAGCAGCCAAACCTTCCCGTAGAAAGTTCGGATGGACGTCCAAGTAGCTTGCCGACTGCTGGACATCGTTGTCATCGACAACAACCGATTGGCGGCACTAAACCATAGTAGCACCGCCAACCTGCGCTGTCAAGACGTATTTTACTCGACAGTTGTATCTTCGAGCGCAACCGGCGCCTCATCTTCTTTGAGTTCCACATCACGGTAGACAGCCATTCCAGTACCAGCTGGAACGAGTTTACCGATGATGACGTTCTCTTTGAGTCCGAGGAGATAGTCACGTTTCCCTTTGATTGCTGCATCTGTCAAGACGCGAGTCGTTTCTTGGAACGAAGCCGCTGAGAGGAACGAATCTGTCTCAAGTGAAGCTTTCGTGATTCCGAGAAGGACTGGTTTCGCAGTCGCTGGGTGTTTTCCATCACGAATCGCATCTTTACACGCTTCTTTGAAGACGCTGATGTCGACGAGTGATCCAGGGAGAAGTGGTGTGTCACCTGATTCGATAACTTTGACACGACGAAGCATTTGGCGAACCATGACCTCAACGTGCTTATCACCGATTTCTACCCCTTGCATCCGGTAAACTTTTTGAACTTCTTGGAGAAGATAGTTCTGAACACCAGATACACCACGGACGGCGAGCAATTCTTTCGGATCGATCGAACCTTCCGTGAAGACTTCACCGGCTTCTACTGTGTCGCCGATTTGAACGCGGAGACGCGCTCCGAATGGAATCGTGTATGAGCGAGTCTCACTGAATCCTTCGACCGTGAGTTCACGCTTGTCACGCGATTCTGTGAAGTCGATGACCGTACCAGAGATTTCCGAGATGACCGCTTGACCTTTCGGGTTACGGGCTTCGAATACCTCTTGGATACGTGGAAGACCTTGTGTGATATCGTCTCCGGCAACCCCACCTGTGTGGAAGGTACGCATTGTAAGCTGCGTTCCTGGCTCACCGATTGATTGTGCGGCAATGATACCGACGGCTTCCCCGACTTCAACATTTGATCCAGTTGCCAAGTTGCGTCCGTAACACTTCTTACATACGCCGTGTGACGTGTTACATGTGAAGGCTGTACGGATTTCAACTTTTTCAACACCCGCATCTACAATGATGCGCGCGATGTCTTCTGTGATCAATTCGTTCTTATCGATCAACACTTCGCCCGTTTCAGGGTGTGTGACCGTTTCAAACGATGTACGTCCGACGAGACGGTCGTACAAGCTTTCGATTTCTTCCGTACCTTCGCGGAGTGCAGAAACACGGATTCCGCGGTCTGTTCCACAATCCTCTTCACGGATGATGACATCTTGCGCTACGTCAACGAGACGACGCGTCAAGTAACCTGAATCGGCTGTCTTCAAGGCTGTATCGGCAAGACCTTTACGAGCCCCGTGAGTCGAGATGAAGTACTCTTGAACCGTCAGACCTTCACGGAATGACGATTTGATTGGAAGTTCGATGATGCGACCAGATGGAGCGGCCATCAAACCACGCATACCCGCAAGCTGCGTAAAGTTCGATGCGTTACCACGGGCACCTGAGTCAGACATCATGAAGATTGGGTTCAGGCGGTTGAGGGATTTCATCAATCGAGATTGAATTTCATCCTTCGCTTCGTTCCAAGCACGGACAACGCGCTCGTAACGCTCATCTTCAGTGATGAGACCACGACGGAACGACTTCATGATTTGGTCGACTTGTTTTTGTGCTTCATCAAGGATTTCCTGTTTATCCGGAAGTACGATGATATCGGCAATCCCAACCGTCACACCCGCTTTTGTCGAGTGCTTGAAGCCAAGATCTTTCATCCGGTCAAGCATGCGGCTTGTTTCCGTCGTTTCAAACTTCTGGAACACTTCCGCGATGACTTTTCCAAGGAACCCTTTTTTGAACGGGTCGATGATTGGACGTGATGCGATTTCTTCCGCAACGTTCGCCCCTTTGTCGATGAAGTACTTATCAGGCGTTGCTTCCTGTAAGTTTTCCATCGTCGGCTCGTTCAAGTATGGGAACGTATTTGGCAAGATTTCGTTGAAGATCATCTTACCAACTGTCGTAATGAGCAATTTCTCGTTCTGTTCGTCTGTGAACGTCGGGTTGTTGAGCGTACGTGCCGGAAGTGCCACACGCGAGTGCAAGTGGACATAACCGTTTTGGTAAGCAATCAACGCTTCGTTGACGTTCGAGAACACTTTCCCTTGACCGACGGCATCTTCACGTTCGAGTGAGATGTAGTAGTTACCGAGGACCATATCCTGCGATGGTGTAACAACTGGTTTTCCGTCTTTCGGGTTCAAGATGTTCTGCGCAGCGAGCATGAGAAGACGTGCTTCCGCTTGTGCTTCTGCAGAGAGCGGAACGTGGACGGCCATTTGGTCACCATCGAAGTCGGCGTTGTATGCCGTACATACGAGTGGGTGAAGGCGAATCGCACGACCTTCAACAAGAATCGGTTCGAATGCTTGAATACCAAGGCGGTGAAGTGTCGGGGCACGGTTCAAGAGGACCGGATGCTCACGAATGACTTCTTCAAGGACGCCCCAGATTTCAGGTTGCATCTTCTCGATTTTGCGTTTGGCGTTCTTGATGTTTGAAGCGATGCCGCGACCGACAAGCTCTTTCATCACGAACGGTTTGAAGAGTTCAAGCGCCATCTCTTTTGGAAGACCACACTGATACATCTTCAAGTTCGGACCTACGACGATAACCGAACGTCCTGAATAGTCGACCCGTTTACCGAGAAGGTTTTGACGGAAACGACCTTGTTTCCCTTTCAACATGTGTGAAAGTGATTTAAGCGGACGGTTACCAGGACCTGTTACCGGACGACCACGACGACCGTTGTCGATGAGGGCGTCAACCGCTTCTTGAAGCATACGCTTCTCGTTTTGCACGATGATGTTCGGCGCGCCGAGGTCGAGCAAACGTTTGAGACGGTTGTTCCGGTTGATGACTCGACGATACAAATCGTTCAAGTCAGATGTCGCAAAGCGTCCACCATCAAGCTGTACCATCGGGCGAAGCTCTGGTGGGATGACAGGAAGTACTTCAAGGATCATCCAGTCTGGATTGTTTCCTGAAGTGAAGAATGCATCGAGAACTTCCAAGCGCTTAATCGCACGTGTACGACGTTGACCTTGGACTGTTTTCAACTCTTCACGAAGCTCGCCTACTTCTTTTTCAAGATTAACGTCTTGAAGAAGTGTACGGATGGCTTCAGCACCCATGTCTGCTTTGAAGTCGCTACCGTATTTTTCACGATAGAGACGGAATTCTTTTTCCGAGAGAAGTTGTTTCTTCTCAAGCGGAGTATCACCTGGCTCTGTGACCACGTAAGATGCGAAGTAAATGACTTCTTCAAGCGCACGTGGTGACATGTCGAGAACAAGCCCCATGCGGCTTGGAATCCCTTTGAAGTACCAGATGTGCGAAACTGGTGCCGCGAGCTCGATATGGCCCATTCGCTCGCGACGCACTTTCGCTTTCGTCACTTCAACGCCACAGCGGTCACAAATGACTCCTTTATAACGGATACGTTTGTATTTCCCACAGTAACATTCCCAGTCTTTCGTAGGACCGAAGATTCGTTCACAGAATAATCCGTCCTTCTCTGGTTTAAGTGTACGATAGTTGATCGTTTCCGGCTTTTTGACTTCACCGTAAGACCACGAACGGATCTTCTCTGATGAAGCCAAGCCGATTTTCATATATTCAAATCGATTAACATCTACCAAGGGGCCGACCTCCCTTTTCGCCTTATTCCTCTTCCGTAACAGTCGGTTGAACGACTTGTTCTAACGCCGATGTTGCGTTCGGGATGTTGTCGTCATCTTCATCTTTCATTTCGACTTCTTCATCATCCGCTGACATCATCTTGACTTCCATACCGAGCGCTTGAAGCTCTTTGATCAAGACGCGGAATGATTCAGGAACGCCCGCTTTCGGAACGCTCTCGCCTTTCACGATGGCCTCATATGCTTTCACACGACCGACCGTGTCATCCGACTTGATTGTCAAGATTTCTTGGAGCGTGTAGGCTGCACCGTACGCTTCAAGAGCCCAAACTTCCATCTCCCCGAAGCGCTGACCACCGAACTGTGCTTTACCACCGAGCGGTTGTTGCGTAACGAGTGAGTATGGTCCTGTCGAACGAGCGTGAAGTTTGTCATCAACCATGTGCGCGAGTTTGATCATGTACATGACACCGACCGAGACGCGGTTATCGAACGGTTCACCCGTACGACCGTCATAGAGACGCGTTTTCGCATCTTTATCCATACCAGCCTCTTCAATCGTTGCCCATACGTCTTCCTCACGCGCTCCATCGAATACAGGTGTTGCCACTTTGATACCGAGCTTCTTCGCCGCCATACCAAGGTGGAGCTCAAGTACCTGACCGATGTTCATACGAGATGGTACCCCAAGCGGGTTGAGCATGATGTCAACCGGTGTACCGTCTGGCATGTATGGCATATCTTCTTCAGGGAGGATTCGCGAGATAACACCTTTGTTACCGTGACGTCCCGCCATCTTATCCCCTTCGTGAATCTTACGTTTTTGAACGATATAGACACGTACCATTTGGTTGACGCCTGGAGACAACTCGTCACCGTTTTCACGGTCGAACACTTTGACATCCAAGATGATTCCGTCTCCACCGTTTGGTACACGAAGTGACGTATCACGTACTTCACGTGCCTTCTCACCGAAGATTGCGTGCAAGAGACGCTCTTCCGCCGTCAATTCTGTAACGCCCTTAGGTGTTACTTTACCGACGAGGATGTCGCCATCCTTGACTTCAGCTCCGATGCGGATAATTCCACGATCGTCCAAGTTACGAAGTGCGTCATCTCCGACGTTTGGAATATCACGTGTGATTTCCTCTGGTCCGAGTTTCGTGTCGCGTGACTCTGACTCGTACTCTTCGATATGAATCGACGTGTACACGTCATCTTTCACGAGACGCTCACTCATGATGATCGCATCCTCATAGTTGTAACCATCCCATGTCATGAAGGCAACGACGACGTTACGGCCGAGCGCGAGCTCACCCATATCCATCGATGGACCGTCTGCAAGGATTTCTCCTTTTTCGACACGGTCACCAGCTGCGATGATTGGTTTTTGGTTATAGCATGTCCCTTGGTTCGAACGGACATATTTTTGAAGTTTGTAACGGTCAAGGTCACCTGAAACCTCAGAACCGTTCACGTCAGACGTGCGACGGATCAAGATTTCACGCGCTGTGACGCGTTCGACGACACCTGGGTATTTCGCAACAATAGCTGCCCCAGAGTCTTTCGCAGATACGTACTCCATGCCGGTACCGACAATCGGTGAATCCGGTTGAAGGAGTGGTACTGCTTGACGTTGCATGTTCGCTCCCATGAGGGCACGGTTCGAGTCATCGTTCTCGAGGAACGGGATACATGCCGTTGCGGCAGAAACAACCTGTTTCGGCGAAACGTCCATGTAGTCCACTCGGCTTGGCTCGACTGACAAGTTTTGTCCGCGGAAACGGCAAAGAACTTGTTCGTCTGCAAAGTGGCCATCTTCTGTGAGCGGCATGTTTGCCTGTGCGACGACATAGAGGTCTTCCTCATCAGCCGTCATATATTGAATGTCGCCAGTGACAAGACCTGTTTCTGGGTCAACACGACGGTATGGTGCTTCGATGAAACCGTACTCGTTCACTTTCGCATAAGACGAGAGTGAGTTGATGAGTCCGATGTTCGGCCCCTCTGGTGTTTCGATTGGACACATCCGACCGTAGTGCGAATAGTGAACGTCTCGAACTTCGAAACCAGCACGCTCACGTGTCAAACCACCCGGTCCAAGTGCAGAGAGACGACGCTTGTGCGTGAGCTCTGCGAGCGGGTTCGTTTGGTCCATGAACTGTGACAATTGCGAGCTACCGAAGAACTCTTTAAGTGATGCGATAACCGGGCGGATGTTGATGAGCGCCTGTGGTGTGATCGCATTTTGATCTTGAATCGACATACGTTCTTTTACGACACGTTCCATACGGGAAAGCCCGATCCGGAATTGGTTTTGGAGAAGTTCTCCGACTGAACGAAGACGACGGTTTCCTAAGTGGTCGATGTCATCTGTTGTTCCGACTTCGTGAAGTAAGTTGAAGAAGTAGTTGATTGAAGCGATAATATCGGCTGGCGTAATATGTTTTACGCTGCGATCGATATTGCCATTTCCGATGATGTTCAAGATACGCTCTCCATCTGGGTCATCCGGTGAGATGACTTTGATTGACTGAAGACCGAATGGCTCACCTTCAGCGACACCACCAGTTGGTTCCGCATCGATATAGCCAAGGCCGTTCTCCAAGTGCGGGAGGATACGATCTAAGTTGCGGCGGTCGAGGATTGTTCCAGCTTCGGCGAGTACTTCGCCTGTTTCCGGGTCCACGAGCGTTTCCGCTAATTTTTGACCGAACAAACGGTTCTTAAGATGAAGTTTTTTGTTCATCTTATAGCGACCGACGTTCGCTAAGTCGTAACGTTTCGGGTCGAAGAAACGTGATACGAGAAGAGATTTCGCATTTTCTACCGTTGGTGGTTCACCAGGGCGGAGACGCTCATAAATCTCGATCAACGCTTTCTCTGTAGACTCCGTATTATCTTTTTCAAGGGTGTTACGAAGGTATTCGTCATCCCCGAGAAGGTCGATAATTTCTTGGTCCGTACCGAATCCGAGGGCACGCAACAACACCGTTACCGGAATTTTACGGGTACGGTCGATACGAACATAAACGATATCTTTGGCATCTGTCTCGAGTTCGAGCCAAGCACCACGGTTCGGAATGACAGTTGCGCCAAATCCACGTTTACCGTTTTTATCGAGTTTAGCGTTATAGTACACGCTCGGTGAACGGACAAGCTGGGAAACGATGACGCGTTCTGCACCATTGATGATAAACGTTCCCGATTCTGTCATGAGCGGGAAATCCCCCATGAACACTTCTTGTTCTTTGAGCTCACCTGTCTCTTTGTTTTGGAGACGCACTTTTACGCGAAGTGGCGCAGAATAAGTAACGTCGCGCTCCTTCGATTCATCGATAGAATACTTCGGCTCACTGAGCGAGTAATCGATGAACTCCAATACGAGGTTTCCTGTGAAGTCGGAAATCGGTGAAATGTCTGTGAACATTTCCTTCAATCCTTCACGCAAGAACCACTCATAAGAAGCAGTTTGAATTTCAATCAAATTCGGAAGCTCTAATACCTCACTGATACGGGCAAAGCTTCTTCTCTGACGGTGACGACCGTACTGAACAAGTTGACCAGTCAACTGATTCACCTCTCAGACCCCCAATTCTTTAGCGAATTTTTCGGGCGTAATAATCGAACATTGTCATTGAATGTCGCTCGTTTTCCGTCTCTAAAAAGCGGCAGACACGGCAGTTTCAAGCGAATTCCATTCCAATGGCATTTTATAATGTTAGCATATACGTTATAGCGAGTCAACAAGACTTCACCGTTTGTCAAGACCGAATTGCTCGGAAAATAAAGTAACCTTTTTCTTTCGCGATCGTTTCAACTTGACCAAACACCTCTTCTAATAACTTTTTAGCAGAAGGTGCTCCTTGTTTCTTTTGAATGACGACATAGATTGCTCCTCCATCGACGAGGTGCGTATGTGCTTCACGCAAGATCGTATGGACGACTTGTTTCCCCGCACGAATCGGCGGATTGGTGACAATGGCGGCAAACCGTTCTCCCCCCACCACGTCATACGCGTGAGAAAGCCGTGTTTCGACCGTCACTCCATTACGGGCGGCGTTTTGCTCAGAGAGCGCCAGCGCACGCTCATTCACATCAATGAGCAAGGCCTCACGCCCAGAGGCATCGGCAAGCGAGATCCCCATCGGACCATAGCCGCAGCCTACATCTAAAATACGTCCCGACACATCAGGCATCTCAAACGTTTCAATTAAAAGACGTGACCCAAAATCGACCGACCCTTTCGAGAACACACCGCGGTCCGAAGTGAAATGATACTGTTTCCCTCGCAACTCGTACGTCCATGTCTCCGGGGCACTTTCCGAACGTGGATCGTTCGTATAGTAATGATCTCCCATGCGTTGAACCTCCTAACCCATTCTTCAAGGAAATAAAAGAAGCTCGCCATGGCGAGCTTCTATAGGTTGTGAAGTAGAATTACTTAACTTCAACAGATGCGCCAGCTTCTTCAAGCTTAGCTTTGATTGCGTCAGCGTCTTCTTTAGAAACGCCTTCTTTGACTGGAGCTGGAGTTCCGTCAACGAGTGCTTTTGCTTCTTTAAGACCGAGACCTGTGATTTCACGAACAGCTTTGATGACGTTGATTTTACCAGCGCCAGCGTTTGTGAGGATTACGTCGAATTCAGTTTTCTCTTCAGCTGCTGCGCCTGCGCCAGCACCTGCAACTGCTACTGGAGCTGCTGCTGATACGCCGAATTCTTCTTCGATTGTTTTTACGAGTTCGTTAAGTTCGAGAACCGTCATTGATTTGAGGTCTTCGATGAATTGCTCTTTGTTGAAAGCCATTATGGTTTTCCTCCTTTGATGTTGTGAAAAAGTTTTTTTGAGTTACGCTACGCGACAAAAATTAAGCTGATTGCTCTTCTTTTTGTTCTGCGATTGCATTTGTTGCGACTGCGAGCCCACGGATTGGAGCTTGAAGTACGCTGAGAAGCATCGAGAGAAGACCATCGCGTGATGGAAGTTCTGCAAGGGCTTTGATTTCTTCGAGTGAAGAAACTTTACCTTCGATGATTCCGCCTTTAAGTTCGAGCGCTTTGTGCTCTTTCGAGAAGTCGTTCAAGATCTTCGCTGGAGCAATAACGTCTTCTTTAGAGAAGGCGATTGCTGTAGGACCAGTGAAGACTTCGTCAAGACCTTCGAAGTTCGACTGAGTAGCTGCGCGGCGAAGAAGACCGTTCTTGTAAACTTTGAACTCGATTCCAGCGTCACGGAGTGATTTACGGAGTGTAGTCACTTCTTCAACTGTAAGTCCACGGTAGTCAACAACAACTGTTCCAACGCTCGCTTGCATTTTCTCAGCGATTTCATCGACGAGTGCCGATTTCTGAGCTACGATTTTTTCGTTTGCCATGTGTTTGCACCTCCTAGTCAATTCTTATACCGGACGAGAGGCTGCTCTCCAAAAGAAATCCCTCGTATGAAGACATACGAGGGCGTAATTGTTTGAAAGTAAACCTGTGACAACAGGCTCAAGTTCGAGCAAAGACACCTCGGAAGGGTTTACGGACCGATGTCCACCTTCTGTCTACGGTAATCCAACATATTCGGTTGAACGTGTATTACTTTATCAGCGGTGTCACACGTTGTCAACAATTTATTTCAACAAGATTACTTAAGGAAATCTGCAGTCGCTACACGGATCCCAGGACCCATTGTAGATGAAAGCGAGATGTTTTTAAGGTAAGTTCCTTTTGCAGTAGCAGGCTTCACTTTCATGAGTGTTTCGAGAATTGTTTCGATGTTCTCAGAGAGTTTAGATGCTTCAAATGATTTCTTACCAACTGGAACGTGGATGTTACCAGCTTTATCAACACGGTATTCAACTTTACCAGCTTTGATATCCGCGATTGCTTTTTCTACGTCGAAAGTAACTGTTCCTGTTTTCGGGTTAGGCATGAGGCCTTTAGGTCCGAGAACACGACCAAGTTTACCAACCTCACCCATCATGTCAGGTGTCGCAACGATTACATCGAAGTCGAACCATCCTTGTTGGATTTTGTTGATGTACTCAGCGTCGCCAACGTAGTCTGCTCCAGCAGCTTCCGCTTCTTTCACTTTCTCACCTTTTGCGAAGACGAGAACTTTTTGTGTTTTACCAGTACCGTGTGGAAGTACAACGGCACCACGGATTTGTTGGTCTGCTTTCTTCGGATCTACGCCGAGACGGACAGCAACTTCGATTGTTTCATCGAATTTAGCAGTAGCTGTTTTTTGAACGAGCTCGACAGCTTCAGCGAGGTCGTATGACTTCGTGCGGTCAACAAGCTTAGCTGCTTCTTGGTGTTTTTTACCCATGATCTTTTCCTCCTTGTGGTTAGCGGAATTTCCTCCCACATAATGAAGGGATTGAAGGTGAGCAGTATTCACCGACAACCCCAGAGACTAGCAATTAGTCTTCGATTACAATACCCATACTACGTGCAGTACCTTCAACCATAAGCATCGCTGTTTCTACAGATGATGCGTTAAGGTCAGGCATTTTAAGTTCAGCGATTTCGCGAACTTTGTCACGCTTAACCGTTGCTACTTTCTTACGGTTTGGTTCACCAGAACCACTCTCGATACCAGCAGCTTTCTTCAAGAGAACTGCAGCTGGTGGAGTTTTCGTAATGAATGTAAACGAACGATCTTCGTATACCGTGATGACTACAGGAATAATCAATCCGGCTTGGTCTTGTGTACGAGCGTTGAACTCTTTACAGAATCCCATGATGTTAACACCTGCTTGACCAAGTGCTGGACCTACTGGTGGAGCTGGGTTTGCTTTACCAGCTGGGATTTGAAGTTTAACGAGTTTAGAAACTTTTTTCGCCACGAGACACACCTCCTTAAGTCTAAAATGTGGTTTCTTGGACGTTGTGCGCCCTCCCACTCAATCTATTAGGTCGAGTTTGTACCGAAATAAAGCACAACATCAAACATTTTCGATTGTACCATCCGTTTTACGGATTAGCAAGTGGGTTTAGTTAATTTTCTGAACTTGTTCGAAATCAAGCTCAATTTTTGTTTCACGACCGAACATGTCGACCACGACTTTGAGCTTCTCTTTGTCGGCTTCAATCTCGTCGATTGTTCCTTCAAAGTTCTCAAATGCGCCTTCTTTCACGCGGACAAGGTCACCGAGTTCATAGTTGTAACGATCTTTCTTCTCGATGAGTCCCATTTGTGACAAGACGTTTGTCACTTCGTCCGGTTGGAGTGGGATTGGTTTTGCCCCACCACCCGTTGAACCGAGGAAGCCGGTGACGTTTGGCGTGTTGCGGACAACATACCATGAATCGTCAGTCATGACCATCTCTACGAACACATAGCCCGGGAAACTTTTGACTTCACGTTCTTTGATTTTCTTCTCGCCACTCTTCAATGTGACTTCTTCTTGCGTCGTTTCAGTCGGGACGAGGACGCGGAAAATTTTATCTTCCATGTTCATCGAACCGATTCGACGTTCTAGGTTTTCTTTGACGTTATTCTCAAAACCTGAGTACGTCTGGACAACAAACCATTGTTTCTCCACGGCTTTCACCTCTTCCTTAGTTAATCAATAAATTGACGAGATAACTGACCCCAGTATCTACGCCGAACACGAACAGGCCAATCACGACAACAGTCGCGATGACAGTAATGGTATATTTCGTGAGTTCTTTACGAGTCGGCCAACTCGTTTTCTTCAACTCTTTCCATACGTCGCGCAAAAAGTTCATGGTAGCTTCCTCCTACATTGAATGCCAATCTACGTTACTTTGATTCCCGATGCAGCGTATGCGCGTTACAGCGGCGACAAAACTTCTTCATTTCAAGCCGTGTCGACACGCCATCTTTTTTTGTCGTCGAGTACTCTCGAGACCCGCATTCTGAGCAAGCGAGACTTACTTTCTTTGCCATTCATAAGCGCCCCTTTCGACTACTCTCTCTTAAAAAAGAGCGAAAAAAAAACGCCTCCTGTAAATGGCGTCTACGGACAAGGCGCTGCTTTTAAAGTATCACATAGGAGGCACGCGGTCAATAATCGGTTAGCTCGTGAGCATCCGGACGTCGACATGACGCTCGAATTTCTTCTTCACGCGCTGTAACGCATTATCGATCGATTTGACATGACGATCGAGGTCATCTGAAATCTCTTGATAAGAGCGCCCGTCTAAATAAAGACGCAAGACTTTCCGTTCGAGGTCACTCAAGATCTCATCCATCTTCGCTTCCATGAACGACTGTTCTTCCTGTGTCACGATTAATTCTTGTGGGTCAGTCGGATGTGGTGGCAAGATGACATCGAGCAACGTCCGGTCAGACTCTTCATCAAAAATTGGTTTATCGAGTGACACATATGAATTGAGCGGAATATGTTTTTGGCGTGTCGCCGTCTTGATTGCCGTGATCATCTGGCGGGTAATGCACATCTCGGCAAAGCTTTTGAATGACGCAAGTCGCTCGTCTTTATAATCACGCACACCTTTATAAAGACCGATCATCCCCTCTTGGACGATGTCCTCATGATCTGCACCAATCAAAAAGTATGAACGTGCCTTCGCCCGCACAAAATATCGGTATCGTTCAATCAAAAACTCGAGCGCGTCGCTATCCCCTTCGTTGCGCGCCAATAAGACCAACTCTTCGTCTGACATTTTTTCAAACTGTTCGTACGGCCATCCGTTCATGCTCGTTACCCCCCGGCGATTGATCCTGAACTATGTAAGGTTGTGTCCCATTATAGGGCTCCCTACTCCTATGCGTCAAACAAATTTCTAAAAATTCCGTCAATTGAATACTGTGTAACTCATATATGTAATAGTATACAACATTCCTTTGCAAAAAAATGTCAAAATCGAAACAAAGACGAGTCCCTTTCATGAACTCGTCCGTGATTTCAATCACCTTTTGATTTGCGACGTCGCATTTCTTCAAACTTTGCTTGAATATGTGGTGGAATATCAATCGTCTTCCGATTTGCTTGTTCTTTCTCTAGCGACACGCGCTGTTGCTCAATCAGTGTTTTCGCATGCTTCCAATCTTTCAACAGTTCGGTTGCCGGAACGCGCAATGCGCCTTGACCAAAGATGACCCACTGCTCCGTGAAATCGTTCGTCGCAACGAATAATGTAATAAGCCGGTCATCCACTAATTCATGGGCACGCCGCTCAATCCATTCGTCCGCTGTCTCATTTTCTTTCGTATAGACAACGTCGACCCGACTCCGCTTCTCTTTGGATTCACGACCATATCGCATGTGGGCGTCAAACACGATGGTGACCTCTTTGCCGGACACAGCCTGATATTCTGCCATCGCCTCAATCAACAGATTCCGTGCTTGTTCAAAATCTACATCGCGGAGACTTCTCAAGTGAGGCCACGCGCCGATGATATTATATCCGTCGACAAGAAGGAGCTCGCGCTTCAGGATACTCATGCCAATGGATGACGTGAGCGATGCACCTCATACAGGAGGAGCGCCGCTGCAACAGATGCATTGAGTGACGTGACATGACCGACCATCGGTAAATGAACAAGGAAGTCGCACGATTCGCGCACGAGTCGGCTCATCCCCTTGCCCTCACTTCCAATGACCACAACGAGTGGCATATTTCCATCCAATCGACGATAGTCCTGACTTTCTTTCGCATCGGTCCCGACGACCCACAATCCTTTTTCCTTCAACTCTTCAAGTGTCCGTGTCAAGTTCGTCACACGCGCCACCGGAATATGCTCAATGGCCCCGGTCGAGGCTTTGGCAACCGTTTGAGTCAAACCGACCGAGCGACGTTTCGGAATGATGATCCCATGTGCGCCAACGGCATCGGCGGTCCGTAGAATCGAACCGAGATTGTGCGGGTCTTCGAGCTCATCTAGCAAAATGAAGAGCGGTGTCTCCTCTTTCGAAGCTGCGAGAGCGAACATGTCTTCGACTGTTTTGTATTCATAAGCCGCAACCGCCGCAACGACTCCTTGGTGATGTTCACTGCCAGCCATCTTCTCAAGTTTCGTTTTTGGGACGAATGACACTTGGACCGATGCTTCGTTCGCCATCGCGATGATTTGAGCGAGTGGTCCCTTTTGCTGACCTTCCATAATGAATACTTTATTCATATCACGACCACTTCGCAGTGCCTCGAGTACCGGGTTACGACCGTAAAGGAAGTCAATCCCTTCCTCCATCACATCGACTTCCTTATAGTCAGGGCGTTCTGCCTTTTGGCGACGCGTGCGATCTGGTCGTTCCCCACGAGGGCGGTCAAACGTTCGTTTCTCCGCTCCCCGATTTCCGTCATGTCGTTTCGGTCGACTCGGCTTCGAGTCGTTCGAACGCTTGTTTGATGAGTTCTTCAAGACGATCCCTTCTTTCTGTCAAATAGATATACCCAATCAGTGCCTCAAACGCCGTGGAATAACGATACGTGTGCACATCGACCCGTTTCGGAACCGATCCTGATTTCGCATTCTTTCCACGTCTGACGACAGCCTGTTCCTCTTCCGTCAACGCATCCGTCTCTAACCAAAATGTCACGACGCTCGCCTGCGCCCGTGCATTGACGTAGCGGACCGCGCCCCGGTGCAAGTCATTCGGGCGCGTCAATCCTTTCTCGAGCAGGCGTCTCCGTACAGCCATTTCGTATACCACGTCTCCCATGTAGGCGAGCGCAAGGGCATTCATTTGTTTCGGTTGCATCATAACCGCTTCCACCGAACCCCTTGGGCCGTGTCTTCGAGTTGGATGTTTTGTTCTTTTAGTAAATCACGAATCTCGTCAGCCCGGGCAAAATTACGTGCCGCCCGTGCGTCGTTCCGTTCTTGAATCAATTGGTCGATCTCGGCATCCAATAGTTCTTTTTCTTCTGCCAACGTCAAGCCGAGGACACCCGTCAATTCATCAAATAGCGACAGGACCTGTTCTAGCGTCGCTTTTGCCACATGATCGGCCTTCGCATAAATGTTCGCTTCCCGTGCCAAGTCAAAGAGGACGGTCACGGCGTTGGCCGTATTGATATCATCATCCATTGATTCGATGAAAGACGCCTTGATGGATTCAAGCTTCCGTTCCATCGACTCGCTCGCCTCTCCAAGTCCAGCTGTTACCGACAAGCGATATTCAATATTTTGGTAAGCTTCCTTGATTCGGCTCCAGCCGTTCGCCGCTTGTTCAATCAATTCTCGGCTATAGTTGATCGGATGACGATAATGCACAGACAACATGAAGAAGCGCAGGACCATCGGGTCGACTTCTTTCAACGCCTCATGGACGAGGAGGAAGTTTCCGAGCGACTTAGACATCTTCTCATTTTCAATGTTAATGAAGCCGTTATGCAACCAATAGTTGGCGAACTTCGCATGGTTGCAAGCTTCTGACTGAGCAATCTCGTTCTCGTGGTGTGGGAATTTCAAATCATGCCCGCCCGCGTGAATATCAATTGTTGTCCCGAGATGTTTTTTCGCCATCGCCGAGCATTCGATATGCCAGCCCGGACGTCCTTTGCCCCACGGACTATCCCATGACGGTTCATCCGGTTTAGCCGCTTTCCATAAGACGAAGTCGAGCGGGTCTTCTTTCTTCTCCCCGACATCGACACGTGACCCGGCCCGCAAATCTTCAATCGATTGCTGACTCAATTTTCCGTAAGTCTCAAACTTCTTCGTCCGGAAATACACGTCTCCTTCTGATTCATAAGCGAACCCTTCCGTCTCTAATTGACGAATGAATTCGATGATTTCTACCATCGTATCGGTAACACGGGGATGCACGTCTGCCGGTTGAACGTTAAGTGCCCCTGTATCTGCTAAATACGC
The DNA here is from genome assembly GCF_018617295.1 of Exiguobacterium sp. S3. Taxonomy (GTDB): domain Bacteria; phylum Bacillota; class Bacilli; order Exiguobacteriales; family Exiguobacteriaceae; genus Exiguobacterium; species Exiguobacterium profundum. The sequence continues at coordinate 11,131 of NZ_JACSJW010000008.1, read as the reverse complement.
CTCGATATAGCGATTCGTCAGCGTCTCCGTGTCTTCTCCTAATTCATTCGCCGTACGAATGATCTTGTCATCCACGTCTGTGAAGTTCAAGACGTATTTGACCTCGTACCCACGATACGTCAAGTAGCGACGAACCGTATCGAAGGCGATCGCCGGACGGGCGTTTCCGACATGAATGTAGTTGTAAACGGTCGGACCGCATACGTACATCGATACTTTACCCGGAACAATCGGGACAAACGGTTCTTTTTTATTCGTGAGACTGTTGTACAGCTGAATCATGTGTCTTCTCCTCCATCCGCTTTTCAAGCGTTGCTAATTTTTGTTGTAGTTCATCCACTGCCGCTTCTAAGCGTTCTTGGCATTCGCGGTCCGGATCTGGGAAACGATGATCTAGATCATGTTGCTTCACACGCTTACCGTTTCGGATGACGACACGACCTGGAATTCCGACCACGGTCGAATCAGACGGCACATCGTTCAATACGACCGAGCTCGCTCCGATTTTGACGCAATCGCCGACCGTGATGTTACCAAGTACTTTCGCCCCCGCTGAAATAAGCACGTCACTCCCGATTGTCGGGTGACGCTTCCCTTTCTCTTTCCCCGTTCCACCCAGGGTGACGCCTTGATAGATAGTGACGTCATTCCCGATAATCGCCGTCTCACCGATGACGACACCGAAACCGTGATCGATGAACACGCGGTCCCCAAGCACCGCCCCCGGATGAATTTCAATCCCGGTCAACCAACGACTGAATTGGGCTAATAATTTGGCCACCAGTTTCATGTTACGTTTCCATAATCCGTGCGCGATGCGATGTGCCCATATGGCGTGAAGGCCTGGGTAAGTCAGTGCCACTTCTACTTTCGAACGAGCGGCAGGGTCTAGTTCCAGGACAGTCCGCAAGTCTTCGCGGACACTGCTCCAAAATCCCATAATCGATATCTCCTTTTCTTATACAAAAACAAAGACGCCCCTGTGCCAAGGCACAGAGACGCCGTAAGCGCGGTTCCACTCTGTTTGGGAAAATGCGTTCCCCTCTCAAGTCTCGTTAACGCCGAGTCACGGTCTCGACTACATATCGCCGAGACGGCTCAGAGGTGCACTTCTTCGGGGGACACATCTAGAACTCCCAGCCTAGGTTCTAGTCTCTGCAACGTGTCGTACCGCTTACTTTCCTCATCAATGCCTTTATTACGCTAATAGAGTTGTCAGACGCTTCAACACACGCTCTTTTCCGATTAACGAAATGGCGTTCGGGAGTTCTGGTCCATGTGTTTGTCCTGTCGTCGCGACACGGATTGGCATGAACAAGTTTTTCCCTTTTTGACCGGTAGCTTTTTGCGTCGCTTTTGTCGCCGCTTTAATCGCTTCCGGAGTGAAGTCTTCGATTGCTTCGAGCTGCTGTTTGAACTCTGCAAGAACAGCAGGTACCGTTTCACCTGAAAGGACAGCGTTCGCTTCCTCGTCATACTCGATTTCATCTTTGAAGAACAAGTCTGTCAACGCGACGATTTCTGCTCCGTGCGTCATTTGTTCTTTATACAATGCAATCAAGTTTGTCGCCCAATCCGCTTCCTCAATAGATACCGCCTCGGGTAATCGTCCTGCTTCTTGTAAGAATGGTAAACTGAGTGCCACCACTTCGTCAAGCGTGGCCTTCTTCATGTATACACTGTTGATCCAAGAAAGTTTTTGTTGGTCAAAAACTGCCGGACTCTTCGACAAGCGTTTCGCATCAAACATTTCAATGAACTCTTCTTTCGAGAAGATTTCTTCTTCCCCGACAGGTGACCAGCCAAGGAGCGAAATGAAGTTGAAGAGCGCTGCTGGCAAGTAGCCGAGATCCGCATATTGTTCGATGAACTGAATGATCGATTCGTCCCGTTTTGATAACTTTTTATGTTGGTCGTTGTAGATGAGCGTCATGTGACCGAATTCAGGATAGTCCCAACCAAGTGCGTCATAGACCATCATCTGTTTTGGTGTGTTCGCGATATGGTCGTCCCCACGCAACACGTGACTGATCTTCATCAAATGGTCGTCCACGACAACTGCGAAGTTGTACGTTGGAATGCCGTCCTGTTTCACGATGACCCAGTCACCGAAATCTTTCGATTCAAACGAGACGTCTCCTTTGACGACATCTGTCCATTTATACGTCACGCCTTCCGGCACACGAATCCGAATAGACGGTTTACGCCCTTCCGCTTCAAACGCTTCACGTTCTTCAACAGTGAGGTTACGGTGCGCACCCGAGTAACGTGGTGCCTCCCCACGTGCGATTTGTGCTTCACGCTCTGCTTCAAGCTCCTCCGAGGTCATGTAGCATTTATAAGCAAGGCCTTTGCTCATCAACTCATTGACGTATTTCTCATAAATCGCAAGACGCTCCATTTGGTAATACGGACCGTAGTCTCCGTCACGCCCTGGACCTTCATCCCAGTCGATGCCGAGCCATTCCAAGTATTTCATCTGACTCTCGACACCGTTCAACACATTCCGTTTCTGGTCAGTGTCTTCAATCCGAAGAATCATTTTTCCGCCAGCATGGCGAGCAAATAAGTAGTTAAACAACGCCGTCCGCGCATTTCCGATATGGAGATGCCCCGTCGGACTAGGCGCATAGCGTACACGCACTTCACTCATAATAGTTCCACCTTTCTTCTCTTCTGCCCAAATAGTATACCATTTCTGTCAAGCCCGGTTGAGTAAGATGACCGCTTGCGCCGCAATCCCTTCTTCGCGTCCCGTGAACCCCAGTTTCTCCGTCGTCGTCGCTTTCACGTTCACCTGCTCGATGTCCGCCTCAAGAAGTTCGGCAATGACCGCGCGCATCTCATCAATGTAAGGACGAAGTTTCGGACGTTGAGCCATGACCGTCGCATCTACATTTCCGAGAACGTACCCTTGATCTTTCACGAGCTGCCAGACGTGACGAAGCAATACTTTCGAATCTGCATCTTTAAATTCCGGATCCGTATCCGGGAAGTGTTTCCCGATATCACCTGCCGCAATTGCTCCAAGTGCCGCATCCGCAATGGTATGGAGTAACACGTCCGCATCAGAATGACCGAGAAGTCCACGCTCATGTGGGATTTCGATTCCCCCTAAGATTAACGGACGTCCTTCTGCAAATGCGTGTACATCAAAGCCTTGACCAATTCTCATTGTAATTCCTCCTTCGCTAAAATCGCGTCGCCGAACAATAAATCTTCGGGCGTCGTCATTTTGATATTGTGATAGTCCCCAAGGACCACTTGTACCGATTCGCCGAGCCACTCAAACAAACTGGCATCATCCGTTCCCATCACCTGTTGTTCGACCGCTCGTTCATGTGCCGCCAAAATCGCTTTCGCCTGAAAGGCTTGCGGCGTTTGTGCCAACCATAAGTTTTCACGGGGAACGGTGCGTTCGATGTGATGACGTTGAACTTGTTTGACCGTATCTTTAACGGGTACCGCCAAGATGGCACCACCTCGCAGTGCCGCTTCAGCCACTTGATGCAACTGTTCACGTTTTACAAACGGACGCGCACCGTCATGAATCATCACAATCGTATCGGGTGCAACAACCTTCAGTCCTGCATGGACACTCTGTTGTCGTTCTTCCCCTCCTGCAACGTATGTAACCGGCGTATTCATCTGTGACGTCATCGCCTCGAACCAGTCACGTTCTTCTGGCCGGATGGCTAACACCATTCGTTCGCACCACGGATCGGTATCGAACGCCTGTAACGTCCAAGCAATAATCGGTTTGTCACGGAGCGTCAGCATCAACTTATTCGCATCCGCACCCATCCGCTTCCCTCTTCCCGCAGCCGGGATGACAACTGTATAAGCTACCATGTTAATACCTCTCTTCGTGAAAAAAGAGAGCGCTCTCGCGTCTCTTTTTGATCCGTTATTCTGGACGGGCAAAAATCATACGGCCTGCAGACGTTTGTAAGACACTCGTCACAACGACAGGAAGCGTCTTCGAAATCAATTTACGTCCGCCCTCCACGACAACCATTGTCCCATCCTCAAGGTAAGCAACCCCTTGATTCTGCTCTTTTCCTTCTTTAATAACTGTCACGACCATCTCTTCACCAGGAATGACAATCTGTTTGACGGCGTTCGCCAAATCATTGATGTTCAAGACCGGTACATTTCGTACCTCACACACTTTATTTAAGTTGTAGTCATTCGTAACAACAATCCCGTTTTTCAGTTCAGCTAGTTTAATCAATTTGATGTCGACTTCCGGTACGTCTTCGAAGTCTCCATCATAGATTTCAACCTGGATGCGCTTGTTCTCTTGTAGTTCCTTCAAGATGTCCAGTCCACGACGTCCACGATTCCGCTTCAACGTATCCGAGGAGTCGGCGATGTATTGCAGTTCGCCGATGACGAACTGGGGCACAATCAATGTTCCTTCCACGAATCCAGTCGTCGCAATATCCGCGATTCGACCATCGATGATGACGCTCGTGTCTAAAATCTTATCATTAGAGCGTTGGACCGGTTCAGCCGCAGGCTTTTCCCGTTCGCTCTTCACAAATAGTTTGATCCATTCGTTACGCTTCCGATAGCCGACCGCGAAACCAAAGTAACCAAACAGGGCCGTGACAAAAATCGGAACGATTTTACTCAGTAAGAAAATATTCGTGACTTCAAGCGATACACTAATCAAAAAGGCAATCAAGAGCCCGATGATGAGACCGATCGAACCGAATAAGATATCCCCTACCGGTAAACGGACGAGCCGTTCTTCGACAAAACGAATAAATGCAACAACACCATCTGTTAAGAATAAACTAAGAATGAAGAAGATAAGTCCACCAATCAAACTTGCTACGTATGGAATCGTTAACCACTCCGGCACATTCATGCCAAGGTCTGCTAATAAAAGCGTCGCTTCGATGATTCCGAACCAACCCACGACGAGTCCAATCAAAATAAATCCGATTCGTACAGCAATCTTCACTCATTCCACCTCCTTCTATATGAAATAAAATTTCAAAAAATAACACTTTCATTGTAACATGATTTTTTCAATCACGTTCGTTACAAAGCGTTAAAAACTGCCAGTGGCGACCCGTTAGAACGGAATCGCCAACTGGAGTGCTTCGTCCACTGTTCCGACCCCGACGACTTCAATCCCTGCCGGAGCGGTCCATCCCCCCATGTTATTTTTCGGGATGATAGCCCGTGTAAAACCTAGTTTTGCCGCCTCGGCGACACGTTGCTCGATTCGGGAAACCCGTCGCACTTCCCCAGTCAATCCGACCTCACCGATGCAGACATCCGTCGGACGAGTCGGACGATCGCGGAAACTCGAGGCAATCGAGATACAAATCGCAAGGTCAATCGCCGGTTCATCCAGTTTGACGCCACCGGCTGCTTTCAAGTACGCATCCTGCGTCTGAAGCAAGAGACCGGAACGTTTTTCGAGCACGGCCATGAGCAGCGCGACTCGGTTTTGATCAATGCCCGTGGCCATACGTCTCGGGTTCCCGAACGATGTCGGAGAGATGAGTGCTTGGAGTTCCACGAGTACCGTCCGCGTACCTTCCATCGAGGCGACAACGGTCGAACCCGATACGCCAGCCGTGCGTTCCTCCAAGAATATTTCAGATGGATTAAGCACTTCCTCTAGTCCACTCTCTTTCATCTCGAAAATGCCAATCTCGTTCGTCGATCCAAAACGGTTTTTCACCGCCCGTAAAATACGGAACGTATGATGACGCTCCCCTTCAAAATAAAGTACCGCATCGACCATATGTTCAAGTAAGCGCGGGCCGGCAATCGACCCTTGCTTCGTCACGTGACCGACGATGAAGACCGCAATCCCTCGCGTTTTCGCAATTTTCATGAGGGCGGCCGTACATTCTCGAACTTGTGACACGCTCCCTGGCGCCGATTGAATCTCATCCATATATACCGTTTGAATCGAGTCAATGATGACAAATCCAGGTTGCTCCTCATCAATAACCCGTTCGATCATCAACATGTCCGTCTCAGCGAGCACGAACAGGTCATCGGTCGGTAAACCAAGGCGTTCCGCACGAAGTTTTGTCTGTTTGAGAGATTCCTCCCCCGAGATGTATAACACCTTTTTACCACTATGGGCTAAGTGAGCGCTAACCTGTAACAGAATGGTCGACTTCCCGATTCCCGGGTCCCCGCCGACCAAAACGAGTGAACCTGGGACAATCCCACCGCCGAGGACACGGTCAAATTCACGACTATTCGTATGCACGCGCGTCTCTTCTTGTGAGACGACGTTCGCTAAGCGTTCCGGTTTCAATTGTCGCGATGAACTATGCACAAAGGCCGCTCCACGTTTGGCTTTCTTCTCTTCTACAAACTCTTCGACGAGCGTATTCCATTCATTACAACCCGGACAACGCCCCATCCACTTGGCTGATTCATATCCGCACGATTGGCAGACGTATTTCGTTTTAATTTTGGCCATAAGTTCCCTTCCTGTCTAAAAAAAGCTCCCTCTAAACGACGAGGGAGCTGAATGTTTTACTGAACTACACCTTCGTTACGAACGACGAACTCTCCATCTTGTACGTCGAGCGCAACTTTACTGCCTCTAGCGATTGTGCCGCCGAGCATTGCTTCTGAGAGGCGGTCCTCCACTTCCCGTTGAAGGGCACGACGGAGAGGACGAGCCCCGTATTCCGGATCGTAGCCGACATCGGCAATTTTATCGAGTGCCGCATCCGTCAAGCTGAAATCAACACCTTGTTCGGCGAGACGTTTCTTAAGTGTCTCTGCCATAAGTTTGATGATTTCTTGAATGTGCTCTTTTTGAAGTGAATGGAATACCGTGATTTCATCAATCCGGTTCAAGAACTCAGGTCGGAACGCTTTCTTCAATTCCTCGAGTACTTTGTCCTTCATTTCCGTATATTCACGTTTCACATCATCTTCCACTGTGAATCCTACATATTTGTTTCGTTGAAGCGCTGCGGCTCCGACGTTAGACGTCATGATGATGACTGTGTTTCGGAAGTCGACTGTGCGACCTTTCGAATCCGTCAAGCGACCGTCGTCTAACACTTGAAGCAAGATGTTGAATACTTCTGGGTGCGCTTTTTCGATTTCATCGAGTAGGATAACCGAGTAAGGTTTCCGACGCACTTTTTCAGTCAATTGACCGCCTTCTTCGTAACCAACATAACCAGGAGGCGAACCGACGAGACGGCTCGTCGCATGTTTTTCCATGTACTCGGACATGTCGATTCGAATGATGGCATCTTCATCGCCAAACATCGCTTCGGCAACTGCACGGGCGAGCTCTGTTTTCCCGACTCCGGTCGGTCCGAGGAAGATGAATGACCCGATTGGACGTTTCGGATCTTTCAATCCGGCCCGGGCGCGACGGATCGCACGGGAAATTGATTTCACCGCATCGTCTTGACCGATGACACGGTTGTGAAGAATCGATTCGAGTTTGAGGAGACGGTCTGTCTCTTCTTCGGCAATCTTCGTGACCGGTACACCTGTCCAGTTCGCAACAACTTGAGCGATATCTTCTTTCGTCACTTCAAGTTTTTCGTTACCTTGCTTGTTCTGCCATTCTGCTTTCAACTCTTCTAACTCATCGCGTAACTTCTGTTCCGTATCGCGAAGGGAAGCTGCTTTTTCAAACTCTTGGCTTTGTACGGCAGAGTCTTTCTCTTTACGAATCGATTCGAGACGGGATTCCAACTCTTTCAAATTCGGTGGTGCCGTGAATGAGCGAAGTCGTACTTTTGATGCCGCCTCGTCGACGAGGTCGATTGCCTTATCCGGCAAGAAACGATCGGAGATGTAACGGTCTGAAAGGACGACCGCCTCGTGAATCGCCGTATCTGTAATCGTCACACGGTGGTGTGCTTCATAGCGATCGCGTAACCCGAGTAGGATTTGTTCAGCTTCTTCTGTCGTCGGTTCGTTCACTTGAATCGGTTGGAAGCGGCGCTCAAGCGCTGCATCTTTTTCGATGTACTTCCGGTATTCATCAAGTGTAGTCGCCCCGATACATTGAAGTTCACCACGAGCCAATGACGGCTTGAGGATGTTCGACGCATCGATTGCACCTTCTGCACCGCCCGCACCAATCAATGTGTGCAACTCGTCGATGAAGAGAATAACGTTACCAGCTTGACGAATTTCGTCCATCACTTTTTTCAAGCGATCTTCGAACTCACCACGATATTTTGTACCTGCGACGAGTGTACCCATGTCGAGTACCATGACGCGTTTGTTGCGAAGCGTTTCAGGTACCTCGTTGTTGATGATTTGCTGAGCGAGACCTTCGACGACCGCTGTTTTCCCGACTCCTGGTTCCCCAATTAGAACCGGGTTGTTCTTCGTCCGACGCGACAACACTTCGATGACACGTTGAATTTCGCCTGCGCGTCCGATGACCGGATCCAAACGAGACTCGCGCGCTTGTTGTGTCAAATCGCGTGCCAATCCGTCAAGCGTTGGTGTTGCGGCGCTCGCCCCAGGTTGCGAAGCATTTGAAGATGACTCCGTGTTCCCGAGAAGTTGCAACACTTGTTGGCGTGCTTTCGTCAAACTGATTCCAAGGTTATTGAGGACGCGTGCCGCGACCCCTTCTCCTTCACGAATCAATCCTAGAAGGATGTGTTCCGTTCCGACGTAAGAGTGTCCCAATTTCCGAGCCTCATCCATCGAGAGCTCAATGACCTTTTTCGCACGCGGTGTGTAATGAATTGTCGATCCATTCTCTGAACCACGTCCAATCAATGATTCTACTTCTTGTTGGATTTTTTCAGAGGTCAATCCGAGGGCGAAGAGCGCTTTTGCCGCGATTCCTTCTCCTTCACGAACCAATCCTAATAAAATATGTTCTGTACCAATATTATGATGGCCAAGACGTACGGCTTCCTCTTGTGCTAAAGCTAATACGCGTTGTGCTCGTTCTGTAAATCGTCCAAACATCATTGACATAACCTCCTTATAGTTGGATCAAACTAAGCCTTGATCTAACGTCCGACGAACAAGTGTCGCTCGTTCTCGATCCCGTTCTTGCGTAGATAATGTTTTCCCGAAATGTTTTTGTAGAAAACCTGATTGTAACCGAACGATGAGTTCATGAAACTTCGGCGGACTCCAATCAGACAAAATTCCTAGGTCACTCGCTAAATGTAAATCAGATAGCCGCTCAATGGCTTCGGTAGAAGAAAGAAGTTTGGCATATCGTAAAATACCATATGACCGATAAAACCGATCCTCTAACTCTTCTTGTCGATGTGCGATGAGCTCTTCACGCGCATGACGTTCTGCTTGAATCACTTGTTCTGTCACTTCCATAAAGTCAGCTAACAGCTGTGATTCATGACTGCCCAATGTCCGCTGATTTGACAGCTGGAACAACCGTCCTGCCGCATCGCTGCCTTCTCCATAACGACCTCGAATCGTATAGCCGAGTTTTCGAAGCTCTCGCAAAATGGGGCTGATTCGACCCGTTAACGTGAGACCCGGTAAGTGTAACATGACCGAGGCCCGGAGTCCTGTTCCGATATTGCTTGGACATGTCGTCAAGTAGCCTAACTGTTCGTCAAAGGCGTATGAGAGTGATTCCGCGCACAGTGCGTCTACTTGAGTCGCTAATTCAAACGCCTCTTTCACTTGATAACCTGGGAGTAAGGTCTGAATTCGTAAATGATCTTCCTCGTTAATCAACACACTGATAGTTTCATCTTCACTTAAAAAGACTGCACTTTCTTCGTTGGTCGCAATGGCCGGACTAATCAAATGTTTTTCCATCAATGCCTGTCGGGTGACTTCATCATAATCACGCATATGAAGATATTCAAATCCCTTTAACCCATGTAACCGTCCTTCGAGACGATCACATAGTTGACGTTCTCCTTCTTTAGAAAGGACTGGCGAAAATACAGTGTCTTTGACGTTACGTGCCAGTCGGATTCTTGTGGAGACAACCAGGTCATCCAATTTGGCACGCTCTTTCATTTTGGGACCAAGTGGATGTGTTAGGAACGTTTCCATTAGACATCACCTTGCCCTTCTAATTGCTTCATTTCTTTTTGAATGCGTGCTGCTCGTTCATAATCTTCTTGTTCGACAGCACGGGTCAACTCCCCTGCCAACTTTTCGAGCCGCTCTTCGATTCGTTCATGTGGTGTACGTAACTGGTCAGGGACCGAACCGATATGATGATCATGTCCTTGTTGATATTGACGTGTGATTTTAATCAGTTCATCACGAAATACGGTATAACACATAGCACATCCTGCTTTTCGTACACGCAATAAATCTTGACGCGTCATCTGACAGGTTGGGCAGCGCTTTACGACCGGCACATAGCCCGTCATAAGTTCTACCGTACATTGTCGACATAGCCGTTTTTTTACGGGTACGTCCTGTTCCATGACAACGACTTCATTGACAGCCGGTCGCTGTTTACAACGTTCGCATAGCATACGACTTACCCTCCATTACGATAACGAAGTACTTTCATCAGCGCGAGTAGTTGCTGACGTCGAATATAGGAGCGATCGTCAACTTGTAAGTTCAATGCTTCATCTGATAAGAGATGATAGATCAACTGCGCCTCTTGTTCGTGCATCATCTGTTCTTCAACCAATCGAATCAGCACATTTTCAACGAGCTGTTCGTTCAAACGTGGATGTTCATGAATGATATCCATCAAACTAGAGAGAACATCTTGCTTTTCGTGTAAAATAACGCGTCGAATACGAATATATCCGCCACCGCCACGTTTACTTTCTACTAAATATCCTTTTTCGACGGTAAAACGTGTGTTGATGACGTAATTGATTTGGGATGGGACACATTCGAATCGTTGTGCGATATCTTGACGTTTGATTTCAATTGCGTTTGCCTGACTTTCCTTCAAGACTTGCTTCAAATACTGTTCGATGACATCCGAAATATTTCTCATCTCCACCACCCTCTGACCATCTTTGACTTTTGACTATATTTTATCATTGATTTAAAAAAAGGCAAACGAAAAGCGATGCCTCTATGTCGAGAGCATCGCTAAAACAAAAAAACGACCGAGCGTATGCTCGGTCGTCCTGCGTTGTTGCCTGGCAACGTCCTATCCTCACAGGGGGAGATCCCCCAACTACTT